>JALZJQ010000026.1 GCA_030859685.1 Actinomycetota bacterium
GCAACCTGAGGCTCCGCTGAATAGTCAGGATGAAGTAGCACGAGGCAGACGCACCTCGAAGCGGCTACCGCCAAGCGGAGAGTGAGCGACGCTGGCGAGACCGCCATGGCTGCGGGCGACTTCGGCAACGATGGCGAGACCGAGGCCGGCCCCTCCCGAGTCTCGATCCCGAGCCTCCTCGAGGCGAACGAACCGTTCGAAGATCCGGCTCCGGTCCTCGGGAGGAACGCCCGGCCCGTCATCGTCCACTCTCAGGATGACCTCCTGACCCTCCTCAGCCAGTGACACCGCGATTGCTTTTTCCGAGTGGCGGACGGCGTTGTCCACGAGGTTGGCGACCATCCGATCCAGCTTTCTGTGATCCCCCAGAACGCGTCCGGCGGAGAGGCCGCTCGTGTCGAGCGACCTTCCGTTGCCGGCGCGTATCCGTTCCATGTGTGCGAAGACGATGTCATCGAGGTCCACAGGTCCTTGACCATCATCCGAGTCGTGCTCGTCCATCCGGGTTAGTAGCAGGAGGTCCTCGACGAGGCTTTGGAGCCTGGAATTCTCCACGAGCACGACATCCGCGAGGTCCCGGGTCGAAGTGGAGTTCGGATGGGCGATAGCCACCTCGGCGTGCTGGCGAATGCTGGCTACGGGAGAACGAAGCTCGTGCGACGCATCGGACACGAACCGTCTTTGCCGGGCCCGCCCCTGCTCGAGTCGCCCCAGCATCTGATTCATGGTCGCGGCCAGCCGTCCGACCTCATCTGCCGTGTCGGAAGCCGGAACCCGTCGATGAAGATCCTTCATGGAGATCGTCTCGACCTGTGAGCGGATGGCTTCTACCGGAGACAGCGCCTTCCCCACCAATCGCCAGGCGACCGCACCCGTGAACAGCACGAGCAGAGGCACGCCGATAAGCAGGATCCCAACGAGCGCGGAGCTCGACTCGACCACGTTGTCGAGGCTGCGCCCAACGATCACGGTTCGTCCGTCTGCGCTTACATCGGCGACGGCCAGGAATGGGTCATCATCGAACGCAACGTCGATCTGAACGCTGCCTCCATCCTGATCGAGATTCGGCGGCGGAGTCGCACCGGCGATGTTCTCGCTCGAAGCGATGACCCGGCCATTCCCATCGAGGATCTGCACGAATTCGTCATCCCCGAAGGTGTCCGTGAAGGCATCCGGTCGCATGCCGCGGGCCAGATCGCTCGCGATGGGCGCGGCCCTGACGCGCGCGGCAACGCGCACGTCCTCGGTGAGCGAATGGCGGATGAACACCACCAGGGCGACGGAAGCGACGATCAAGGACAATCCGAGAACCACCACTGCCCCGAGGGTGGTCCTGACCCTCACGGTGCCGGTGCTCTCGCGCAGCCTGGCGAGCCAAGACCCTGGGCGGTCAGGTCCCATCGGCTTCCAAACGGTAGCCGGCGCCCCGCACCGTCTCGATCGACGCCTTCCCGAAGGGCCTGTCCAGCTTGTTGCGCAGGTGGCCTATGTAGACCTCGACGATGTTGGGATCGCCCATGAAATCGTCATCCCAGACGTGCTCGAGGATCTGACGCTTCGACACCACGTCCCCCTTCCGTCGGAGAAGGAACTCGAGTAGCGACGTCTCGCGCGCGGTGAGCTCTACCTCGGTCGCGCCCCTCGACACCTTCCTCGAGCCGGGGTCGAGCCTCAGGTCCCCTGCTTCGAGGATGGTGGGTCGCTCGGGGGCACCGCGCCGCAAGAGAGCCCGGAGGCGTGCGACGAGAACGACGTGAGAGAACGGTTTGGTCAGGTAATCGTCGGCTCCGAGGTCAAGCGCCTCGGCCTCATCGAGGTCCCCGTCCTTCGCCGTCAGCATGAGGATCGGCGTCCACCTGCCTTCACGTCGGAGCGAGGAGCAGATCTCGAATCCGTTCAAGCCTGGCAACATGATGTCGAGAACGATCGCGTCATAGGGATTCTCGCGAGCCATCCACAGACCGTCGGGGCCGTTCAGAGCGACATCGGTCGCGAACCCCTCGGCCTCCAGCCCGGTCTTGAGGCCGGCGGCGAGCCGCTTCTCGTCTTCCACCACCAGTACTCGCATCATGCTCCCTAGTCACCTGCGTGCGCGTCTGCAGCGCGGGCTGTTCATGAAAGCTTGACCGAAGGCCTGCTGAAAGCAAGCCTATTGATTCAGCCGCTTTTCAGGTCGGGTCGCGTCCGTTTCGAACGGTCGAGGATTCCACTTCATCCCCTCTTCAGGAAGCAGAATGAAGACGATGATCAGACCTTCGACCCCCCGAGCTCAGCTGAAGGTCGACATCGTTCAGGAACCTGTGTGCTCCTTCACCGTTGTCGTTCGGCTGAAACCTCGACTCGTTGCTTCAATCGAAGGGACAAGAGCGCAACCATGAGCAAGATAATGCCGGCAACGAACAGGGCCACCGGACCGCCAAGGCCGTCACCGAGATACTCACCGATCGCTTGAGCCAGGAACAGAAAGAGACCCGCGATGCCGAACCCGAGCAACACCATTTCCCCGAAGGCGACGCTGAGATAGAGAAGCGCCCCCGCGGAGATGAGTCCCAGCACGATTCCCTCCGCTTCCGTAGTCTCCAGGAACTTTAGAGCAACCGCCTGGGACCCGACCAGCAGGCCAACGGCTCCCAGCACGTAACCCGTCCGTAGAGGTGTCATCCGGCCCGCGCGGGTCAGCACGATCCATCCCACCCCAACGAGCCAGAGCAGCAACCCGAACAGATCATCGCCTCCGGCGAGGTCGGACAGACCGGCGCAGATCAACCCAAGACTGGAAGCCAGAGCGACCTGTTGTAGGGGCGTACGTCGGTATACAAAGAGAAGTCCCGTGTACAGGGACAGGGGAACACCGATCACAAGGCCATAGCCATCCTCGATATCAAGCAGACCGGTGGCGATCAGATCCGCCGTCCAGGCCAGTCCGCCGGCGGAAAGGAACCACAGCACGGAGACGAGGCGCTGAGTCATCGGGTGGCGACCGGTTCGCAACAACCACCCACCTGCCCACAAAACGCCCGTGGCGAGCACCACGACCACGAGCTGTGCTCCCGAACGAAGGTCGGTCCACACTTGGGACGCGACGAAGGTCGCCGCGCTTAGTACGAATATCGCGCCAATGTAGGCGATGACCTCCGCGAGGATCGGCACGGATCGAGAGGAGTTTGCTTCACGTTCCTCGCTCGCTCTGATCGCGTCGGCCTGCGACTCGCTGATAAGGCCGGCACTCAACCAGCGCTGGAGCCTCCGTTCGAGATCGTCCACGGTCTCTCCTTCGACCCTCTGTAGCGGATGCACAACTCCGCGCGAATGGAAGCTACAGGAACTGGATGCGCCGTTCCAGGCGGCTCGTGAACCGCATCGTTGCCGGGCACATGGAGTCCCAGAGGCCCCATCTAGGTGACGAGGTCGCAGAAGCCCCGGAAGAGTCGGACAAGGTTTGCTAGCGTCTAGCCATGACCATCGTGCACCTCCCGGCCTCCCTGCGCGAACTCAGCGGAGGCGAGGGCGAGGTCGCAGTCTCGGCCGGTGATGTTGGCACTCTTGTGGGCGAGCTCGAATCGCGTTACCCGGGCCTTACGCGTCGCATCACGAACGAGCAAGGGGTGCTCCGCCCTCACGTCAAGATCTTTCTCAACGGTGAGGCCGTCGGGCTCGACAACCCGATAGGGGAAGCGGACGAGGTGCGCATCCTCCCGGCCATCTCCGGCGGCTCCGACGAAACCGAGCTGCTGGTCGGGACCCGCAAGGGACTGATAACGCTCCGTGGCGCGCGCGGGGCACCCATGGAGGTCGCCGGGCGCACGTTCGAAGGTATGGAGGTCGAGTACGCGCTCCGCGATCCGCGCACGGGTACCTACCTTGCCTCGGTCACTAACCCCTACTATGGGCCACGCGTCTTCATCTCGGACGACGCCACGAAGGGATGGGAGCAGACGGAAGGGCCCGCCTTCGCCGAAGATGCCGGCGCCACCGTCGAGCGCATCTGGACGATCGAGCCGGGAGTTGCGGACGATGTGGTCTACGCGGGCGTCGCTCCGGCTGCTCTGTTCCGCAGTGACGACGGGGGCCAGACCTGGGATCTAAACCGCGGGCTCTGGGATAGGCCCGAGAGAGCAGAGTGGCAACCGGGGGCGGGCGGGATGTGCCTTCACTCGGTGTGTACCTGGCCCGGCGATCCAGATCGGCTGGCGGTCGGCATCTCGGCTGCCGGCGTCTGGCTTTCCGACGATGGGGGTGAGTCGTGGCGGACCGGATTCACCGGGCTCGTTCCTCTCTATATCCCAGAGGAGGCGCGCGAGGGCGCCGTCGCTCTCTGCGTTCACGACATCAAGCGAAGCCCCGTCGAGCCGGACACGATCTTCATGCAGTTCCACGGCGGCGTCTACCGTTCCGACGATGCGGGAGAGACATGGAACGACATCGGCGTAAGGAGCGGCCTTCCATCTGACTTCGGCTTCCCACTCGTGATCGACCCGAACGACAGCCGCCGAGCGTTCGTGATCCCTCTGACCGGAGCCGAGGACCGCACCACTCCCGAAGGCAAGGTACGCGTCTACGAGACTAACGACAAAGGTTCGACCTGGACCGCTCGTGGCGAAGGCCTACCGCAGGGCGACGCGCTGCTGACCGTGTTGCGCCAGGCGTTCTGCGACGACGGGCGCACCGGCAGCGACCTCGGCCTCTATTTCGGCTCTACATCGGGCGAGGTCTTCGGCTCGGTCGATGGCGGAAAGAACTGGTCGAGCCTGGCACGCCACCTTCCGCCGGTGCTCTCCGTCCGTTCCGCCGTCTAACGACACGAACCTCAGGGGCAGCTGCTCTCGACGCAGGTCCGGTCACTCTGAAGTTGCGCCGATAATTCAACTAGGTTGGCCGGAGAGTTGCCCTTGCGCCCATCGTGGAGCACATTCTGAAGTTGCCATGGGTCCTTGCGCAGGTCGTAATACTCCCTGAACCGAAGCTCACCGGTCTTGTCGTAGCGCTCGATGTACTGATAACGACGGGTCCGGGTCGAGGCCCACCGATCGCACGACTTAACGTTGCACCAGTACTCGAGGAGTATCCGGTCTCGCGGGGGCGAGGAGAGGAGAGACCTACCGTCCATCGTGGGCGTAACCCGACCAGGTGATATCCGTGCGGCCTCGAGAAGCGTAGGGGCGATGTCGACGTTGAGCGCCAGGCTGGGGTTCTTCTCGAAAGGTGCTACTTGTCCGGGCCAGCGCACGTAGAGCGGGATCTTGGCGGGATCCGTATACGGTTGACCCTTGCCATGGAGCCCGTGGTCGCCCCATAGATAGCCGTTGTCGGTCATATAGATGGCAAGGGTGTTGGTCTCTTCGAGTTGCTCCAGGCGGCTCCGGAAGGCGGCAACCATGTCGTCGACCGACATCAGCGTTCGGAACTGCTCCCTGCGGAGGCTTTGGCCGCACCTGTAGTTGCACTTCCGGTCTCGTAGCCACCGGGGCTTGTCGCTGAGATCCTCCTCGAAGATGGAGGGATTGGCCAACCACTGACCTACGTCCGCACGGCGGTGCTCTGCTTCGGCTATCGGCGGTACGTGCGGAGCGTTGGGGGTCACGAAAGCGAGCCACGGCCGATCGTCATCCCGTTCGGCTTCGGCAAAGAAATCCAGGGTCTGGGTCCGGATGTACGTGGTGGAGTAGGTCCCGATCGTCTGGGTCGTCCCATCGACGTTCCAACTCGAGTCGTAGTAGCCACTCCGGAATATCGCCCAATCATCGAACCCCGGCGGACTGGCCTCTAAGCTCCATCCGTTCAACAACTTCCCGAACAACCCGGTCCGGTATCCCGACGACTGTAAGTAAGACGAGATCCAAGTGTCCGGATCGATCTTCTCGTGAGGATCCTCGGGGCTATTCGAGATCAGACCGTGATTATGAGCGTACCTGCCGGTGAAGATCGAAGCTCTTGACGGGCAACATAGCGGCGTCGAGGCGAAAGCGTTCGGGTACCGGCGGCCCTCACGAACGAACCAATCGCGGGTCGCCGGCATGACCTCCAGTCCGGTCCGCTGATCGTCGGTCACGATGACCAAGATGTTTGGCCGCGCGGTTGGCGGATCGACACGCGCCCCAGCGTTCGGGATAACGGAAAGCGTACCGAGCAATAGGGCACAGGTCGCAAGCAGTCGCTTTAACAGGATCGAGGCCCCCACAGAGTTGCCGCCTAAGGACATCCCGAGTGTGAAGGTTCGGCCCGTGAAGCGCAAGCGACGCAACCGGCAGCACTCTCGGGCTTCCGTCACTCTGGCCGGACCGTTCCCACGAGAGCTCCTGTGAGAGCTTGGACCGGAATCCGGCCTTTTGGCCCAGGCTCGGCTTAGCGTGCAGGTATGAAGAATCCTGAGGGAGGAAGAGGAGAGGATGCCCTCCGCGAACGCACCGAGCAAGCGTTCGGCTTGGTCGAAGATCTCTTCTACGTCGGCGTTGCGGTCGCGCTCTCTCTTGCCGGGGTGGGACTCTTCGGGTACGTCGTCTACGAGTTCTTCAGCAACATCACCAAGAGTCCGTTCACTTCCCTGATCCTCGCCTTGCTCGACGGGCTGCTGCTGGTATTCATCCTCACCGAGCTCATCCATTCGATCCGGGCAGTGATCGACGAGAAGGTACTGGTCAGCGAGCCGTTCCTCGTCGTTGGAGTGGTTGCCGCCATCCGACGTCTGGTTGTGGTGAGCGCCGAGGCCAAGGAGCTTTCGGGCACGCCCGATTTCGCCGACGCCATGCTGGAGATGGGGGTCCTCACGGCGGTGGTGGTGGGCTTGGGGGCGGTCATCTTCTTGTTGCGTCACACAGACAAGAGCGAGCCGCGGCCCGGACACGAGCCCGACTAGCGACCACCCCACGCGGAGGAGACTCACCTCACCTAGTTCATTTAGACGACTCACTCATCGATAATGGGCGCCATGCGGGAGTTCATGAACGCCCATCGTCGATCCGTCTGGGCCGCCGCCGTTCTCGTCGCGATTGCGGGAGTGTTCGTCGTCGTCTGGTTCCAGCCTCACAAGCTCTTCATCGAAGCGACCGTCGACGAGGCGCCCCCAACCGTTCGATCGGATGGTAGCGAACCGAACTCATCGGACGGGCAGCGCTCCCCCGCCCCGAAAGAACCATCGGTGCTTGCCGAGGGTGTCTTCCAGGGACTCGAGCACCCCACGTCGGGAACGGCTCGGGTCCTGGACCTGTCGGACGGGAGCCGGTTCCTTCGCCTGGAGAACCTGGATACCTCCAACGGACCCGACCTCAGGGTCTATCTATCGGAGATCCCGGCCTCCGACGACTGGTATGCGTACGGCGAACGATTCATCGACCTCGGACCCCTGAAGGGAAACCGGGGCGATCAGAACTACGAGGTGCCGGCGGGAACCGATCTCTCCGCGTACCGGAGCGCGGTCATCTGGTGTCGTCGCTTCACCGTCGGTTTCGGTGTGGCCCCGCTGATGTAAGCGAGGCTCCTCGTAGTCCGACCTCTCCGTCGGGCAGCAAGGGATCACGGCGACCCGACCGGGCGTTCGAGCATTCGCAGATCGTGTAGGGCCTTGCCGCTGCCGTATCGTCTGAACCATGGCTGAACTTTTCGTGCTACAACCGGGTAGCCAACGACATGCTAATGACATCGGAGATGTCTTTCTGGCTGCTCGCCAGCAGGCGCTGACGTTCCTACCCGCTCTTGACGCCGACGATGAATGCCGGATCCGTAGCTGGATCCGAGACACCGTGCTCCCAACAACCGTTGTCTGGGTAGCCGAAGTGGATGGTCGGGTCGCCGGCTTCTTCTCGCTGGATGGAGAGAAGCTCAAGCATCTCTACGTCCATCCCCGCTTCCATTCCCAACAGATCGGAACGGCGCTGCTCCAACACGCTCGCTCCTTGGCCCCCTTGCGATTGGAGCTGTACACGTTCGCCCGCAACGAAGGAGCAAGGCGCTTCTACGAGCGCCATGGCTTCCGAGCGGTCGCTTTCGGTCAGGAGAACGAGGAGAACGAGCCCGATGTTCTCTACGAATGGAAGGCCGGATCGGCGGACTAGCGCTCCGGCTCGGCAACGTAGTGGAGACCGAGCTCGGCCTTGGCGAACACCGTCAGGCTTTGTCCCTCGATCTCAGCCGTGAAGCCGTCCCCCAGTACGCCGAGGATGTAGTTGTCCTGGTCTTGCAGATCCGGTGGGCAGTTGCCTTCTGTGGTGAGTCTCGTGAACAGGATCTCGTCGCCCCGCTGTTGCCATTCGCCGTCGAACTCACGGCACCCGGTCGAGCCCGACAACTTTCCGTCACTCATCAAGATGAGACGAGCCGGTG
Organism: Actinomycetota bacterium; assembly: GCA_030859685.1. Taxonomy (GTDB): domain Bacteria; phylum Actinomycetota; class CADDZG01; order CADDZG01; family WHSQ01; genus JACCXF01. The sequence goes on from JALZJQ010000026.1 coordinate 8,317, forward strand.
CTGCGGACACGGCCGTTCCTTCGGGACCGATTCCCTCAATCAGTGAGTCGAGTCGCCAGATGGTGTCGGTTAGTTGCGCGATGGGAGGAGGAGACAAACCTTCGAAATGAAGCTCGGCGTCGGGTCCGGTTAGCGTCAGCGAACCCCCCTCCCGCGCGATCGTGTCCACCGCGGCGAGGGCCTCCATGTAGGCCGCTTCCGAATCCATCGCCTCCGGGTCACATGCCATCTCCGTCATGGCCAAACCGCCCTTGAGACTGAAGGAGTCTCCGTTGATATCCAGGTCTCCGCCATAGCTGTTGCAGGCAGCGGTCCCGCCGGCCTTTCGATCGCCGATGTCGAGTGTGATCCGGTAACCCTTGATGACCGGCACCTCACCGTCGGGTCCTCGCCCATCCGTCAGTCTCCATGCACCCGAATAACGAGTCGATGACACCGGGCCCCCGCCCGGGGCTTCTCCGGCTTCACCACATGCGGTTGCGATCAGGCACAGTGCGACCAACCCGGCTCGCACAGCAAAGGATGTGGCTCCCACCAAGGCTCTTCTCATGGCGGTTAGACGGTACCTGCGGACGGGATGTTCCCCATTGTGATCGGCGCCGTCTACCTCGGGGGAACCAAGTTCGGCCAACTGAAGCGCGCGGGCCTGGTCGAGGAGCTGAAGCCGGATGCAGCCTGGCGCGCCGACGGGATGTTCCGTACCGAGCAAATACCCCGGTGTCTCGAGAGCTTCTAGAGCCAACGCCGCGCAAGAAGCCCCGACCGTTCCGCCGGGCACGCGACGATCATCATCTGCGACGATATGAGGATGTTCACGCTGCAAGAACGCGACCGGATCCGTGACCGCGTATTGGAGATCGCTCGTGGCGACGATCGGGTCGTCGCCGCAGCGCTCGTGGGTTCCCTTGCGCACGGCGATGGCGATCGTTGGTCGGACATCGATCTTTCGTTCGCTGTTAGGAACGACGTCCCCATCTCGGATGTTCTTGATGATTGGACAACCACGGTGGGCGACGACCTTGGCGCGGTTCACCTGCTCGACCTCGCCGTAGCTCCCATCCAGTACCGGGTGTTCCTCCTTCCGGGATGCTTGCAGCTCGACCTGTCGTTTTCGCCCGCGTCGGTATTCAGACCAACGAGCTCGCGATTCCGATTGGTCTACGGGCAGGCCGGTGAGCCCATCGAGCCGGATCCCCTTTCAGCCGATGAGCTGCTCGGTTGGGCCGTGCTGTATGCGCGGGATACGCGGGTCTCGATCGAGCGCAGCGACGTCTGGCGCGCCGAGCGTTCCCTTTCGGAACTGCGAAGCTATGCTCTTAGCTTCGCCTGCTGCTTGCGGGGCCTCCCGGCGAGCTACGGGAAGGGGCACGACCGACTCCCAGCCCCCGTTCTCGCAGGCTTCATCGGGTCGTTGGCGTCTTCAGTGGAGCCGCGAGAGTTGGCCCGGGCCCTCATGAGTGCCGTTGCAGCTCTGCGAACAGAATGCGCGATTGCCCCAGGCGCCCCACCGAAACTCGATGACTACCTGGGAGACGTAGTGGCCGCCCCGTGGGAGTTAGATGAAGGACCTTAACGGCGGCCGGAAAGCCAAGGGGCCCGGAGGGTCCGTGGACGTTATGACAGTTCCTCTCAGCTTCGAAAGCGGGATGAAGCGTTGCGGATAAACTGCCCGGCGGCCTATCCATTCGGACCTGCAATCGCGAGGCTCTGGGCGACTTGCCGGAACAACGCATATTCGCCGGTGCCGAGCAAACGCACCACGATCGCGACGAAGACGAATTCAACTATCCCTTGCGTCAGCCGTCCTGCGATCTGAACTGCACCGGCCTGGCGACGACGAGAAGATCGCTAGCGCGGGCCGATTCCCTATCCAAGAGCTCGCTCTTGACTTTCGAGTCGGCGCACGATCATTTCGCCGATCGGGTCTGCGAAACGAACCAGGATCGGCCCCGCTATCGCGAGGACGAACACGTAGCTGATGGCCAGCGCTTCGAAGTCGGCAGCGACACCGGCGGCAGTGGCCAGCCCGGCGATCGCGATGGAGAACTCTCCCCGCGCCGTCAACATCGCGCCGGCACGCGTGCGGCCTCGTACGCCCACGCCCGAGCGCGCAGCTCCCATCCATCCGGTTGCGAACTTGGTGGCGAGGGTGACCAGGGCCAGGATGGCAGCGGGGCCGAGGACCGGTGGGATGGATGCCGGGTCAACCGACAGTCCTACGAACGCAAAGAACATGGCCGCGAACAGATCGCGCATCGGGGACAGGAGCCCATGAGCCGCCTCGGCGGCGGGGCCCGACAACACGATGCCGATCAGAAGCGCGGCGACCGCAGCAGAGAGCCCGAAGACCTCAGCTGTTCCCGCGATGAGGATCGTCATCCCCAGAATCGTCAACAACAGCGACTCGTCGGATCGGCTGAAGACTAGACGGCTCACACCCACCTCGATCTTGGTAGCCGCACCCAGCACCAGCGCCACAACGGTCACACCGATGAATGCGGGGACCATGCTCGCGATGTCCCCCTCCCCCACGAGGAGAACCGCCGCTACGGGGAGGTAGAGAGCCATCACGAGATCCTCGATGACCAATGTCGAAAGCACGGCCGGCGTCTCACGATTACCCGTCCACCCGTGGTCGGCGAGGACCTTCGCGACGATCCCGGAGGAAGAGACGTAGGTGACGCCCCCGAGGATGAAGGCGAGGACGAAACCTAGGTCCAGCAGAAGACCGGCCGCCACACCGGGAGTGAAATTGAACAGGAAATCGATACCGCCCACGCGCGCCTGGCTCCGCAATGTCGTCGTGAGCTCTGCCGCCGTGTACTCGAGTCCCAGCATGAAGAGGAGGAGGATCAACCCAATCTCGGCCCCCACGGTTACGAACTCTTCGGCCGTTACGAGAGGCACGATGCCGCCTTTACCGAACGCGAGTCCGGCGGTCAGATAGAGGGGGATGGTGGGCATCCCGATACGCGCCGCAAGACGCGACAAAACCGCCAACCCAAGAAGGATGGCTCCGAGCTCGACCAGAAGTTCCGGGTGTTCCACCTACTAGCCGGCGCGCAGTAACTCGACGGCTTGCTCGACCCCACGTGCGGTACCGACGACAACCAGATAGTCACGGCTGTCGAGTTGCTGTTCCGGGCCGGGGGCCGGAACAGCAACCTCTCCCCTAACGATGGCGACCACCGATACGCCCGTGCGCGTTCTGAGACGTGTGTCTCCGATCGTGCGCTCCACATAGGGCGAGTCGTTTCGGATAGGGAGCCAATCGATCACGAGTCCCTCTATCCGTTGTTGCAGTTCGGCGAGCTGCTGGGCCACCCGGGTAGCACCGAGTAGCTCGGCCAGCGTCCTTGCGTCATCGGGCGACAGGCCGAGGACGCGCTTGAACTCATCCGGGTCGTCTCTGCGGGACACGTATATCTCGCGCAGCCCAGTGCGGTGTGAGATCACGCCGATCCGTTTACCTTCCGCGGTCTCGAACTCGTACCGCACCCCCACGCCGGGCAACTTGACCTCGTGGATCTCGCTCATAGACCTCCCTCCTTGCACTCAGGGCGGCGGGGGGACACCCTCGTCGCGCAGGTTCTCCTCGAACTCGACTGGCACCTCAACCACCCAGTCAGAATCAGCCAGCTCATCTCTTGAAACGCGGAGCTCGACCGGGTCGTGGCGGCCATAAGAGAAGCGGAACGTCCAAGTCTCGCCCTGATCGATCACCTCGCGGACCTCACGCGTGTCTTGGGCTGTGACCGTCGTCAGTCCGAGCCATCCCCCCTCGTCTCCGGAGACGGCGACACTTGCGTCATAGACGGTCTCGTTGACGATCGCGACGCGCTCAACGAACGAAACGTTACCGCAGGCGACGAGGCCGCCCATGAGCAGCAATACCGCTAGCCGATGAGACCGACTCAATTTGTGTGAAAGAGCCGATTGCGAGGCCGCCGCTCCAGCGGTCTCAGAGCTTCGTCGATCAACGAGTACTTCTGGAACCGCATGTTCCCGACCTCGATAGCAACCACGAGGATGCCGAACCAGCAGCACGCGGCCACGAAGAACAGGGCTGCGGAAAGGAGCTGGCCCGCGCCGGTAGCAGGTCCCGCACCGAAGCCGGTCGTCGTGACCACGTTGAAGGCGAGCCACATCCCCTCGAGGACGCCCGCTCCCTCAGCCAGACCCAGGACCGCGCCACCTCCAGTGATCGCCGACACCAGGCCTACTACGCAACCGAACAGGACTTTCCGTGTTGAGAAGCGACCCATGATCATCGCTTTCGCCTCCTTCTCTTGGTTGGCTTCGCTCGCGCCTTCGGTGCGGGTGAAGCCTTGGATGACAATGACGCGGTTAGCGCGGGGACCGTCGTTGGTTTCCCGCCGCCCTCACGTTGAGACCGCACAACCTTCTGTGCGGGATGGACAGGCAGAGCCTTCTCCACGCCGGACAACCGCTCGAAGGCGATCGCCACCGGGGCAGCCGTGAGGACCGACGAATAGGTCCCGACCAGGATGCCCACGATCAAGGCGAGAGCGAAGTCGGTGAGGGTGTCTCCGCCTAGTAGATAGAGTGAAACGAGGATGAACAGGGCACCTAGCCCCGTGTTGATGGTTCTCGGCACGGTCTGGAGAGCTGCCTCGTTGGCTACCGCGGCCAGTGGTTCCTTGGGTTGGAGCGCCCTCTGTTCACGGATGCGGTCGAACACGACCACCGAGTCGTTGATGGAGTATCCGATCACCGACAGTAGCGCTGCGATGAAGACGCCGTCTATGTCTTTGCCGAACCAGGCGAAGATCCCGAGCAGGATCATGACATCGTGGACCAGGGCGACCACTGCCGAGGCACCGTACGTCCACCTGAACCGGATCGCCAGGTACAGCAACTGAGCGGTGAGTCCGATAGCGAGCGCGATCACCGCCTTCCGCCGCAGCTCGTCACCGATGGAGGGACCGATGAACTCGTCCCGCACCTCGGTAGCCGTTCCACCGACAGCTTCCACAGCCGCGACGACGTCTTCCTCCGCGCTCTCCGAAAGCTCTCCCGAGCGAATCGCCACGTTGCCCTCTCCGGTCTCCTGTACGACCGCGCGTGGCAATCCCCCGTCTGCCAGTTCACTACGGAGCTCGTCGACGTCTATATCGGAGGTCGTCCGATACTCGATCAGGCGCCCTCCGGTGAATTCGAGCCCGAAGTTCAGCCCTCGGCTGACCAAACCCACGATCGCAAGAGCAAGGACTGCCCCGGAGATAGCGAACCAGTACTTGGATCGAGACATGATGTCGATCGGCCGCTCATCGAGACGTTGCCTTAATCGGCCCCCGACGTTCAGCCCGAGGACCATGGGGTTGGCGACCCGGCGCGCGCGCAACACCGTTTCCACGAGGAGCCGGGTGACGACGAGCGCGGTGAACATCGAGACGACCACGCCGAGGCTGAGGGTGATGCCGAATCCACGCACCGCCCCCGAGGCCAGAAAGAAGAGGATCAAGGCCGCCAGCAATGTGGTCGCGTTCGAATCGATGATTGCGCTCCACGCTTTCTTGAAACCTGCGAGAACCCCTGCGCGCACGGTCTTGCCCGCTGCGACCTCCTCCTTGCCGCGCTCGAAGACGAGGACGTTGGCATCCACCGCCATCCCGATAGCGAGAACGAAGCCCGCGATCCCGGGAAGCGTGAGCGTTGTACCGATGGCGAGCAGCGCCGCATACGACAACAACCCGTAGACGACGAGAGCGATGCCGGCGAGGACACCTAGGAGCCGGTAGTACGCAATCATGTAGCAGATCGTGAGGAGCCCGCCGATGAGGGCGGCTTGGATGCTGGCTCTGATCGCTGCGTCGCCGAGAGTCGGACCGACCGTATGCTGCTCGACTATCTCGACGGGTACCGGAAGCGCACCGGCTCGGATCAGTAGCGCAAGGTCTTTCGCTTCCTGTGCATCGAATCCGCCGGTGATCGAGGTGGGGCCTCCGCCGATCCCCTCGTTGCATTGGACACTCGGATCGACCTCGGGGCTGGAGATGACCTTCTCATCGAGAACTATCGCGACTCGGCGTTGCGGGGAGCCGACGGGCGCACAGGCGGCATCTCCGGTCACCTGCGTCCATCGGTCGGCGCCCTCACCCCGGAACGACACACTGACCTGCCAGTTCGCTCCGGTCTGTGTATCCACTACCGCTTCTGCATCTCCTACGGCGTCACCGGTCAGCGGCGGTGGCCCAAGGCGGAGATAAACCCCACTCTCGTCGGGCAGGACCACACCGTCCTGTGTATCAACGCCTCGCTCGCGAGGCGCTCGACGCGCGACTCCTTCCACCGGGTGGAACGTGAGCTGCGCGGTCTTTCCGATCACCTCGAGAGCCTCTTCCGGGTCGGTCACGCCCGGGAGCTCGATGATGATCCGCTCACCTCCCGAGCGCTGTAGGTTCGGCTCCGAGACCCCCAGTTGGTCGACACGACGACGCAACACTTCGAGTGCGCGCACCAGCGTGTCGTCGTTCAGATCCTGCTCGGGCGTCTCTTGGGCTTCAAGGACGATCTGGGTGCCTCCGCGTAGATCGAGCCCTAAACGCGCAGGCTTCGCTGCTACCAACGCCCCGGCACCGACCAGGATGCCGACGACCGCAAGGGCGCGCCATATCAGTTGTCGTGACACATGGAACTCCTCCGACCTCAAGCCCGCGCAGAGCGCGCGGGCACCCGACCTATACGGTCAGGAGGTGCGGAGGTGCCCGTTCGGTGCGGGACCGAAGGGGATCTGTCGCGCTTAGCAGCGCGAGCACGATAAGGGCTGTGAGCAAGACCCCCATGGGGGGATTTGGCGCGGTCGTTGAAGAGGCCCAGGGAACGAGCTTGTTTGGCTCGCCTGTGGGGGAAAGTCGATCAAGTCGCTTCAGGAAGGAGCCGCCGCGCTCGGCCGCCTCATCGAAAGTCGGAGCAAGCATCCGTGCCCCCACCTCGGCCGACGGGCGTTTCCCGCCCGCGAACTGCTCACTGCCCCAGCCGGGGGCGAAAACGACGACGGCAGCGAGGAAAACGGCGAGCCTTGCCCTCACTTCGATCCTTTCGATCGCGCAATCAAACCATCCAACCGCAAGCTCCAACGCATTGAGCCCGCTGGAGCCTTGATGCAAGAGTAAGTGAACGTGACAATCTTCGAAGGGTCGATGGTCGCGAGCATCACCTATCCACAGGGCGAAGTGATGCTCGTTTGCCCGGCGATTCAGCGGACTAGGTCCAACCCTCTCCCCCCCAACGACTTGAAACCATTTACATACTCAGTATACTACCCGGTATGCAACTGATCCGAGGCAGACGTTGAGCGTTCGGTACGCGTTGTTAGCGCTGTTGAGCGAGGGCCCGAAGTACGGCCTGCGCCTGCGCCAGGAGTTCGAGGGGAGGACCGGCGAGGTCTGGCCGTTGAACGTCGGGCAGGTCTACACCACGCTCCAGCGACTCGAGCGTGACGGACTCGTCCAGTCCCATGACGCCGGCGAGGACGGGCCCCAGAAAGGGTTCCGGATCACCGCCGCGGGGAGTGCGGAGTTGGAGGTGTGGCTGCATTCCCCTCCGAGCATAGGCACTCCGCCGCGCGACGAACTGGTGATCAAGGTGCTGGTCTCCTTGCGGGTACCCGGCGTAGATGTGGTCGACCTAGTGCAGGTGCACCGCCGTCACCTACTAGAAGAGATGCACTACTACACGCGTCTCAAGGAGGACGCCCCCGACGACGACATCGGCCTTCTGCTCGTAGCCGACGCGGAGATCTATCGCCTCGACGCCGTCATCCGCTGGCTCGACACCGCCGACTCTCGTCTCACGCGGCTTCCCGCCCCTCACCAGGAGCAGGCGATGCCGGTGGCACCGAGACCCCGACGAGCAACGGAGGCGAGGAAATGACGGGAGCCATCGAGATGCGACAAGTGTCGAAGTCCTATGGCGAGGGAGCGACCTTGGTGCACGCGTTGCGTGAGGTTGACCTTTCGGTCAGAGCCGGCGAGTTGGTTGCGATCATGGGGCCGAGCGGCTCAGGCAAGAGCACCTTGCTGACCATCGCCGGCACACTCGAAGAGGTTACCTCCGGCCACGTACTGATCGGTGGCAATGACGTGTCGAGTATGTCGCGAGACGATCGGGCCCGATCGCGGCGCCGGTCGATCGGTTACGTGTTCCAGGACTTCAATCTGCTGGCGGGGTTGACCGCAGCCGAGAACGTGGCGTTGCCCTTGGAGCTTGACGGCATCCGAACGAAGCCAGCAAGCATCGTCGCGCGCGGTGCGTTGGAGGAGTTGGGACTGGCGGACCGCGCCGGACACTTCCCAGACGAGCTGTCCGGGGGTGAACGCCAGCGGGTGGCTATCGCTCGAGCGGTGGTGGGCGACCGCCGGCTATTACTCGCTGACGAACCGACCGGCGCTTTGGACTCGGTCAACGGTGAGGCGGTCATGCGTCTGGTCCGCACTGCCTGCAAGCGAGGGGTGGCAGGGGTGGTGGTGACCCATGACTCCCGGCTGGCGTCGTGGGCCGACCGGGTCGTCTTCCTCCGTGACGGGCGCGTCATCGACCAGACGCTGCCTCCACCGGGTCCCGAGTCACTCCTCTCACCGATCCCCGAGAAGTGACCCCAGCGAGCGTCGCCCGACCCAACAGCGCGGCCCGCGGGAGCGGCGGCGTACCGGCTCGCCGGGCGATTATCCGATGGGCGCGACGCCTGTTCCTCCGCGAGTGGCGCCAACAGGTCCTGGTGCTGGCACTGCTCACTGTTGCGGTGACCGCGGCGATCTTCAGCGCCTCGGCTGCCTACAACGTCGCCCCTGTGCCGGGCAATGCCGAGTTCGGCACGGCCAACCACCTCCTGAGGTTCGACGGGTCGAACCCCAAAGCGCTGGAAGCCGATCTAGCCGCAGCCCGAGAGTGGTTCGGCACCATCGACCGGATCGGGCTCCAGAATGTGTCCGCACCGGGGCTCTTCGAACCGCTCGAGCTCCGGGACCAAGACCCGCAAGGTGCATATAGCGCGCCAATGCTGCAGCTACGGGGAGGTCGCTATCCGGCTGCAACCGACGAAGTTGCAGTCACCGACGGCGTCGCGGAGAACCTCAAACTCGAGATCGGCGCTCCAATCGATCTCGACGGCTCAACGCCGACGGTTGTAGGACTGGTGGAGAATCCCAGTGACCTGAATGCCGAGTTCGTGCTCGCAGCACCAGGCTCCCTTCACCAGCCGGAGTCGGTGACGATCCTGGTCGATGCGAGTGACAACCACGTCTTCGGGTTCCGAACGCCGAGCCTGAGTGCGAGAACCCCGCGCTCGGAAAACCAAGGCGTGATCGCGGCGGGGGCTGTGTTCGTTACCAGCACGGTTGCGATGCTCCTGGTCGCTCTGGTCGCGGTCGCCAGCTTCGTCGTTGTGGCTCAGCGCCGCCTCCGCCAGCTGGGGATGTTGGCAGCGATAGGAGCGACCGAAAGGCACCTCCGGCTCGTGACGGTAACCAATGGCGCCGTTGTAGGGATCGTTGCGGCCGTATTCGGAGCCATCGTCGCGCTGCTCGCATGGAACGTTGCGGTTCCGCTGATCGAGACGGCTGTTGCCCATCGGATCGACCGGTTCAACGTGCCGTGGTGGCTGATAGCGACGGGCATGCTACTCGCGGTGGTAGGTGCAACCGCGGCTGCCTGGTGGCCGGCGCGGGCGGTGGCGCGCATCCCAACTGTCTCGGCCCTGTCGGGCCGACCGGCCACCCCGAAGCCGACTCACCGGTCTGCCACACTGGCCGCGTTTCTCATCGTCCTCGGTGTCGTCTGCATCGCTGTCGCTGGGGAGGTCGCTGACGACCAGCGGGTCTACTGGACCAACGCTTTGCTCATCGGCACCGGGATGCTGTCAACCATCATCGGCGTCCTGTTCACAGGCCCGTTTGCGATCCGGGCACTAGCCCGGATCGCGGGGCGATCACCCATCGCGGTGCGGCTGGCCCTACGGGACATGGCTCGCTACCAAGCGCGCTCGGGTGCGGCCTTGGCTGCGATCAGCCTTGCTCTGGCTATCCCCGTGACGATCGTCGTCGTCGCGACCGCCGCCGAGCAAGGCGCCGAAGAGGGCAACCTGTCGGACCGCCAGCTTTTAATCCGTGCTGCCGTCAGTGGACCATTCATCCCCGAGCCAACAAAGCTCGACGACCTTCAAGCCCAGGTCGACAAGATCGTCGAACCGCTGGGAGACCCAACCGTGATCGCTTTCGACGCTGCCCTGGACCCCGCAGTTGAACCCGACCCCCGCTTCGACGGGCGAGAGGCGATCACACTGACCGAGATCGACCGTACCGGATCGGAATCCCGGCATCGAGACGTCAGTCTCTTGTTTATCGCCACCACTGAAACTCTCCAGCCTTATGAACTCGATCTCGACGCGGGCGACCCTGAAACGGTTGTGATCACCGCGGAAACCGGCGAACTGTCGCTGAACACCAGCTCGGGGCCTGAATCCGTCGGCAACGTCCAGACGATCACCCCCGGCTATTCGTCGATACCAAGCACGTTCATCACCCCCGAGGCCGTTCGCGAGCGAGGCTGGGAAGCGGCACGAGCGGGACTTTGGCTCGTCGAAACATCAAGCCCCATCACCAACGACCAGATCGCAGCGACCCGCGAGCGAGCGGCTGCAGCCGACTTGACCATCGAGACGAGGGACCATCGGGGGGGCCTGGCGACCCTGCGCTCGGGGGCCACAGCCGTCGGCATGCTCCTGGCGTTCGGGATCCTTGCCATGACGGTCGGACTGGTCCGCAGCGAGACCGCTGGCGATCTACGGATCCTTTCCGCCACCGGCGCCACCAGCACCACCCGCCGCACCCTCACCGCCGCCACTGCAGGCGCCCTCGCCCTTCTCGGCTCCGGGCTAGGCATCGCAAGTGCCTATTTGGGACTCGCCGCGGGCTACCTCAGCGACCTCGGCAGCCTGATCCCGGTCCCGTTCTTTCATCTGGCCATCGTCGCACTCGGCCTCCCGTGCGTCGCCACCGTCGCCGGATGGCTCCTCGCCGGTCGAGAACCGGTCTCAATCGCCCGCCAGCCGCTCGAGTAGATAGGGGGTACCAGGTGCGTGTGTTCTCAGTGCCGATCCAACTCGCGATTGCCCTGGCCACGGTCGGACTGATGGGTTGCGGCCCCGCCGACGCGCCGGCCGGGGACATCGAGATCGAGCTGGACGAGACCGGCGACTCGGGCAAGTCCGGTACCGCGGCACTCAATCCCAAGGGCGAGCAGACACTCATCGTCATCCAGACCGTCACGACCGAAGGCGAGCCAGTCTCCGAGCTGCGGACGGCCCACATCCACGAGGGCACCTGCGACGAGTTGCCTCCGGAGCCTGCGTTCGAGCTCCAAGGCGACTCCGACGGCAGATCGGTCACGACCGTGAACGCCGCACTCGACACCCTAACGAGCGGGACCTACGCGATCGCCCTACACGAGTCAGACGTCGATCTGGCGTTACACAGTTCGTGCGGAAACATCGAACCCTGAGGAGTTCGGAACGCAATGCGTGTCCGAACATGATCTGCTTCTCCCCGACCGAGGACGCAACCGAAGAACCGTCAGAGGGAGTAAGTGAGTTGGAGCCCGGCCGAAGCCGGGCTTCCGAACGTGCCGGGTTGCGAGGGTCGGCGGAGTCAGCGCCTAGACGCGCTGCCTCTGGACGTTTCAGCGCGATCAGACGGCGAGTTGGGTTCGTTCAGGTGAGCTACTACCTTTTCGGCGATCCGGCCGAGCGTCTCTATCTCCTCCGGAGTTAGCAGGTCGATCAGATGCCGGCGGACTGACTCGACGTGGGCCGGCGCCGCTGCTTGGATCGTCCGCCAACCCTGCGCCGTCAGCGCGACCACCGCACCGCGGCCGTCAGATGCACACTCCTCCCGCAGCACTACACCCCGCTGTTCCATACGTGCCACGTGGTGCGATAACCGACTCTGGGACCACAGCATCGAGTCGGCCAGCTCCTTGAGACGCAGCCGCTGGCCCTCGGCCTCCGAGACTCCGGAAAGCACGTCGTAATCGGGTTCCGACAATCCGGCATCGTTGGCAAGGTCGCGGGCCAACTGCAGGTCGAGGCGCGCCCGCATCCGGCGGTAGGCGCGCCAGGTCCGTTCCTCGGGAGGGCTGAGCCACCGTGTCCTTCGCATCTACCTGAGAGTGTACGCCCATCTTCTTGACATGTCATCATCTTCGGGTTTAGATGATGTATGACACGTCACGTAGTTGGGGCTGAGCTCAGGCTCGGGACAGGAAAGGGGCGGCCACCATGGCAGTGACCGAGACCCAAGTGGGTGTCGGAGGGCCGCGCGTCCTGACTCCAGAAATCGCGCAGCGACCCGCTGAGACACGGGTCCCGACACCGGTGAGTTCCTTCGCCTCACTGGCCCGGCGCTGGGTACGCCTCATCGCTGGACTCTGGCTCTTCGCAATCGGCATCACTCTCACGGTGCGAGCCGATCTCGGGCTGTCCTCATGGGACGTTCTCCATGACGCGTTCAGCGTTCATACCCCTCTCACCTTCGGGGGGGCCGTGATCGCGGTGTCGGTTGCAGTGGTGCTAGCAAGCTTCGTCATCGGTGTGAGGCCGGGGCCCGGAACGGTCGCGAACGTCCTACTGGTCGGGGCCTTCACTGACGCGCTCCTCACGACCCAACTCCTCGAAGCACTTCGATCCGGAAACGCGATCGCTCGAGTCGCCGCCCTCGTCACGGGTGTTGGCGTGATCGCCGTCGCCACCGCGCTCTACATCAGCGCGAATTTAGGTGCCGGCTCGCGCGACAGCTTGATGATGGGCCTCGCGAAACGTCTACGAGTGTCCGCCGGAACCTCGCGCGCCCTGATCGAAGGCGGGGTTGTCATCGGTGGTGCCGCGATGGGCGGCCGCGTCGGAGTGGGAACGGCTCTCTTCGCCATCGCCATCGGCCCGGCTATAGATATCTCGTTCCGTCTGTTCGGGATGCAGCCGCCTCGACGCCATCCTCGAGGACGCGCGATAGGGAGCACGGCTCGAGCCGTACGCCAGTGGCTTGAAAGAGGTCAGCTTGGCGCTGGCTCCTCGAGAGAACGGTCCCGCTACACCGGCGGACGGATCTGATCGACATCCATAGAACAGGAGAGTTCAAATGAAACGACTGTTGTTCGGAGTGAACGTTTCTACCTCGGCGGCGCCTGAAGCGAACCCCGTAGCAGACGCTATGCGGGCTGAGGCACTCGGCTACGACTTCATCTCCGCGAATGACCACCCGTGTGGGACCCAACCCAGCTACGAGCTCTGGACGATGCTGACGTGGATAGCGGCCAAGACGACTCGGATCAAGGTTGCGAGTCGAGTCCTGGGCGTCCCCTACCGGCCCCCAGCGATGGTGGCCAAGATGGCTGAATCGCTCGACCGCTTGTCGGGTGGACGATTGATCCTTGGCCTCGGAGGTGGGTATTCCGATGAAGAGTTCCGCGCATTCGGGCTCAACGTTCCGGTGCCCAAGGACAAGATCGACGGATTAGAGGAAGCGGTACGGATAATCCGGGGGTTGTGGGGTACGCCCAGCTTCACCTTCGAAGGCAAGCATCACCACACCCAGGACGCACAGTTGGAGCCCAAACCCGCCCACCAGATCCCTATCTGGTTGGGGACGTTCGGCAAACGATCGCTGGCGGTGACCGGCCGCGTCGCCGATGGTTGGATCCCTACATTCTCGATGGCCTCGCCGGAGATTGTTCCCGCCATGCGCGACCGGATATTCGAAGCCGCCCATACAGCGGGACGGGACACCAACGAGATCACGCTTGCTTACAACCTCGACTTCCGCATCCAAGAGACGGCCTTCTCCGAGCCAGGTGTGGTCACCGGATTGCCGCAGCAGATGGCGGAACAGCTACTTAGCTTCGTCGCTCTGGGCTTCACCGCAATGAACTTCAGTCCCGCGGGAGACGAACCCGAGCGGCAGGTCGAACGCCTCGCGCAGGAGGTACTCCCGATAGTGCGCTCGTCAACCGAGGATCGGGAACCCAGCCCCAGCGCCGCGAAAACCAGCTTGTCCCCTCAAGCGGGATCCGTGTAGACGTAGTTCAAGACCCCGTCGATGACTGAGGACGACTTCGAACCCTCTGCGGTGGTCGAGCATGAACCTCGGTCGCCAGCACAACCAGTGCCGGTGGGTTGACGGCCGCATCTTCATCGATTATCGTCGATTATCGATGAACGTGGACCGAGCATCCGCGACCGTTTGGGCGGAATGGTTCCGCTGTCTCAGCGATCCTTCGCGGATCCTGATCCTCAACCTGCTAGCGAGGGCGAAGAAACCTATGGCGGTGGGCGAGATAGTGGATCAGCTGGACATCGGCCAATCCACGGTCTCGCACCACCTGAAGGTTCTAGCCGACACCTGCTTCGTTCGCGTAGATCGCGAAGGAACCGCGAGCTACTTCAACATCAACGAACGCTGTCTGGAGTGCTTCCCGTCAGCCGCAGAACTGATCATGGGGCGCCTGCCTCGCCCCGGCACCTCGCGGCAGAACCCGGTCCCTTGGTCCGTCGACCGGCAACGCGCGAGTTCAGCGGCGGCGGGGTCACGCCCACCGCTTCGACGCCCCGTGTAAGGACGCCAATGACACTCGATCGAGAGACGATTCGCAATCGCTATGCAGCGGCGGCAGGAACTTCCGAAGACCCGATGATCAAAGGCGGCGGCACCTGCGGAGCCACCTACTACGATTCGGATGACCTTCAAGGACTGCCGGGTCAGCTCATTCGGGCAAGCCTCGGCTGCGCCAACCCTGTGGCCCTCGCCGATCTCCGCGACGGGGAGACGGTTCTGGACCTCGGCTCCGGTGGAGGGATAGACGTTCTTCTCTCTGCGGCCCGCGTCGGGCCTTCCGGCAAGGCATACGGTCTCGATATGACAGACGAGATGCTGGATCTCGCTCGTGAAAACCAGCGAAAGACGACTATGGAGAATGCGGAATTCCTGAAGGGATACATCGAGGACATCCCCCTGCCCGCGGCCGCCGTCGACGTGATCGTATCGAATTGCGTCATCAACCTGTCGCTCGACAAACCAGCTGTGTTCGCGGAGATGTCTCGCGTCCTGCGAAGCGGCGGGCGGCTAGCAATCGCCGACGTGGTCGCGGACATCGAGATCGGCCCAGAGACTCGTAGACAGGTCGCGGTGGAGTCCCCTTGCCTGGCGAACGCGCTCACGCGAGATGCATACGTGAGCGGCCTCGAAGGCGCAGGGTTCTCCGACATCTCCATCAGCGACAGTCACGAGGTTGTCGCGGGCTACAGCTCAGCGATCGTCCGCGGGATAAAGGGTCACTCCTAACAAAGGAGCTGCTGTTGTCCACCATCCAGACCCACGGCACATATGAGGCGCGCCCGATCCGGTTCCAAGAGTTGTGGGAGCCGAACGGCTGGCGGATCAAGGTCTATGGGATCGCGCACGGTCGTCCTGCACCCCACGATCGATTGATACGAGGACTGAAGAAGGCCGCTGAAGAAACGCTGCCGCAGCCAGCTGTCACCCGGTCTCGCTATGGGCTCGGTTTCATCTGCGCGCACCAGGGGCGAACCGTTTCGATCGGGTTCGTAGACTGGTGGGAGAACGAAGACGAACTGCATCACAAGATGTTCATCGCGGACGACCACGACCTCTCCCAGCTTCGGCCAGCGGGCGAAGACGAATTGACTGCGTGTAGCTGGGACCTCGCCGTTATGGGCTTCGAGAGGAACGCCTGGGTCCGAGACGTGCTGCAGGCGCCGAAGCCGGATATACAGGGGTACCTGAACGCGCACCTGAACGAGGACATCTGAGAGACGCACCAGGTCCTACCGCTCGGAAGACCGAAGCCTCCCGCATCTTGCGGGACGACACCCAACCCCGAGTCACCCGACTGCCCCGCGCTGATTCAGGATCGCAGCACTACGGCAGTCACCTCGTCGGTCGGGAAAAACGCTTCGACTAGCAAACTAGCCTCGTCTACACTGCAGGACCCAGAGCGGCGAAGCGAGATGAATCCGGATGCAACGAAAGTGAGCCCGCGACACGCCAAAACGGCCTGGTCTCCAGCGCGGATCTATCTCGTCGTCTCAGGCGTTTTCCTCCTAGTCATCGGGAGCGCGGGATTCCTTGTCAGCAGTACGTTCCCCATCGGGGCACGAGAGGTAGGCAGCGCGGCACCGGGTCACATCTTCGGAATCTTCGAAACCAACGGGTGGCACAACCTCGCAGGCCTTGCCAGCGGAGCGGTCGCCCTCGGCTTCGCGCAGAGACCGGAATTATCCCGCCTCGGCGCACTCATCAAAGGAGGCTTCTACGTCGGCGTCACCGCATCCCTCGCCCTATGGGGCGGGGAGACATTCTGGATCGCTTCAAACACCGCTGACCAAGTCCTCCATGCCACCTTGGCCCTCGGAGGAGTCGCGACTGGCCTTGTGACATCCCAAACGACACGACAGCATCGTGCTGACGTTGCCGCAGGAACCTCAGTTTGATCAGGACTCGTCCAGGAAGGGGAGGCGCGCCGCGGCCACTTCGTGGTGCGTCACATGGAGGTCTCTATCCACGAGGAAATCGTCATCCTCGGGGTAGAACACCGCTTGTTCATAATCGTCGCCTGCAAATCTGCGAACCGCGTCCAACGAGTCCCACAGGGAGATGATGAGCACCTCGACGGCATCTGTCAGCGGCCGCAGCAGCATCATCGCGCCGAGGTTGCCCTCGGTTTCCCGATACTGCTTGAGGCCGGTGAGCTTCATATAGTCGACGTAGCGATCCACGTCCTCTGGGCGGGTCGCTCCCCGCCACGTCCTAACGATCACGATGGTCACTGTCGGCAGAATGGCTCGCGCCGATGTGTTTGCGCAGATAAACGAGCGAGGACCCGTCCAGCGAGCGACGGTCGTATTGGCTATAGCCAAGCTTGTCGTACAGAGCCAGGTTCTCGGCCATCTTTTCGTGCGTGTAGAGATAGATCAAATCGAAGCCGGCCAGCCGTGCCTCGCCTTCCGCGAACCTGAGCAGCGACCGGCCCAATCCTCTTCCTGCGTGAGATGGATGAACCGCCACGTTTTCGATGAGGAAGCCTTCAGCTGTGACGCCAAGCACTATCACTCCAACGATCTCCCGGTTGGTCTCGGCGACGGTCACCCGACGGTTGCGAACCACGTCTGAATAGTCTTCCGTCATCGGCCCTGGGCGCACCCCGATGCGAACGATGTAATGGCGATACGCCGCGTCCACGAGTGCCGCGAGCTTCGGGGCATCAGAGGGCACGGCGGAACGGACCGAATATCCGCCTGAGCCGATGAGGGCAGGCAGGGGGCTCTGTGACGAACCAGCCGCTGTCCGTGAGGCTTGCTCTTGACCGGACGGGGGTCTGGTCACCTCGGGAGAGGCCGTTCTCGATACGAGGCTAGACCTCGGAGGATGACCTCGAGCCCCAATTCAAAGCGTTCATCGGGACTGCCCTCGGTCAGACGATCGCCCACGGCATGGATGTTCGGGAATCGATCCACGGGCAGGGCTTGGAAGAAGGTGCGGACGATCGCCACAATCTCCTCCGGTGGGAGCTCATCTCCCGTGGGCGAAACCATCGGAGAGGTGTCCTCATACGAGGTCGCCCCTAGATACAGCCCGAAGAGATCTCCCGTATAGGCAGCCACGTGATCCGGGATGCCGGCGGCTCGCAGCAGGCCGAGACTCCACTCCATCCAACCTAGGATTGCCGGCCCGGTGGGGATGCGTCCCAGAGTCAGCGCCCCCACACCTGGATAGCGCCTAAGGACCTGGCGAGCCTCGATCGCTACCTGCTTCAACTGCTCTTGCCAGCGCGGTGGCTCCGGAGGCGGCAGTTCTATGAGCCCAAAGACCCTATCTATGACCAGTTCGATCAACTCGTCCTTGCGGCCCAGATGCCAATAGAGGGTGGCCGCGCCCGCTCCAACCTGATCTGCGACGGCTCTCATGTTCAGACCCGCGACCCCCTCTCGCTCAACGACAGTTAGAGCCGCATCCACGATGGCTTCCTTGGTTAGGGCAGGCCGAGCCCTCCCTGGACTCCCTTGTCTCCAGGGCGGACTTGGCAGCTCTGAGTCGCTCATCCCACCATCTTAATCCGATCTCGAACTAAGGTCTAGTTTTCGAACGCCGTTTGACAAGCGGCCGTGACCGATGCTAGAACAGTGGTCAATAGCTAGAACGATGTTCGACCATCTTTCGCGGCTCGTGGACGAGCCCAGACACCGACAGGAGGAGTTTCCTCATGCCCAAAATCCGAACGGCCTTGGTGGTAGGAGGCGGCATCGCTGGACCGGTGGTCGCGATGGCCCTGCAGCAGGCGGGGATCGACGCGACCATCTATGAAGCCCACCCGACGAGCTCCGACCGCCAGGGGTCTTTCCTGACGCTGGCTACCAACGGCATCCGCGCCTTGCGAGCCGTGGGCGCCGATCAACGCGTTGTGGCCGGGGGCTTCTCGACGCCGAAAATCCTGTTACGCAGCACGACCGGCAAGAATTTGGGTGAGGTCCCACTAGGCATCGCCCTGCCCGACGGCACCTCTAGCCATACATTGAAACGCGCCGATCTCTACCAGGCAATCCGTGAGGAAGCCGTCCACCGCGATATCACGTTCGAGCACGGCAAACGTCTGATCAACATCGAACACGCCAGCGCTGGCGTGCGGGCGATCTTCGAAGATGGGAGCGATGCCGCAGGAGATGTGCTGATCGGTGCCGACGGGGTGCACTCGGTAGTCCGACGAATGATCGACGTCGCCGCGCCGGCGCCCACATACTCAGGGCTAATCGGGTTGGGAGGCTACGCACGCGATATGCAGGTCGAGGCCGACCCTGGCGACTACATCATGATGTTTGGCAAGAAAGCGTTCTTCGGCTACGTGCTCGCGCCGAGCCGCGAGGTGTGGTGGTTCGCGAACGTCCCGGTGCGGGACGAGCCCCGCGGAGACATGCTCCATCGCCTAGCTCCCCAAGGATGGCAGCGAAGGCTCGTAGAGCTATTCGCCGACGATGCAGGGCCCGCCGCGTCACTCGTACGGGAAACATATCCGGCCGACATTATGAGGCCGACCGTTATCCACTCAATCCCCCACCTACCTCGTTGGCATGACGATCGCGTGACGGTGATCGGGGACGCCGCTCACGCGCCGACGCCGACCTCCGGGCAAGGTGCGTCATTGGCGATCGAAGATGCACTCGTGTTGGCGAAGTGCCTGCGGGACCGGCGAGACCCCCAGTTGGCCTTTCAGAGTTTCGAGTCGCTGCGGCGACGGAGGGTGGAGCGGATCATCAAGGCTGCCGCCCGCACCAACAGCAACAAGGCGGCAGGGGGTGCCGCGCGTGTTCTGCGCGACGCGATGCTCCCCATGATGTTGAAGATGATGACCAATAGCAAACGCGCCATGGAGCCTTACGACTACGACATCGACTGGGACGCTTCGGTTTCCCAGGAGGTGCAGCCCCTAACAACTCGCTAGATCAGTGTCCCCGCTGTTGACCACTCGGCCTGAGGAGACCCCAATGCGATTCAAGAATGTCGGAACATCGGCGATGTTGGCGACGCTGACCGCCGTGCTTGTTAGTTGTGCTCAATCAGCACCAAGCGGGAATGTAGGCCGCGGCCCAGCTGCAACGGACGCTATCAAGCTCACGATCGAAGAGAGTTCCTTTCAACCGGACCTCGTTGAGATGCAACCGGGTGAGCCCCTGACGATCGAAATCACGAACCTAGATAAGGCGCCTCACGACTTCGCGATTCCAGAGCTCGGACTAAATACCGGGATTCTCGACGATGGAGATGTCGCGACGGCGCAGGTGGTACTCGAAGGAGACACCTTGGAGTTCGTCTGCACGCTGCACGAGGGCATGGAAGGAACGATCACACGTTGAACGAGAGCAATTGGACCACTCACGAAGTGGTCACTGCCGCCGAGGATCTGGTCATCCGTCGGATGCGAGACGACGACGACGATTACAGTCTCATGGTCGAGTGGAGGAACTCTCCTCACGTGCGGCGCTGGTGGGATCCCGACCTGCCATCGTGGACGATCGCAACGATCAAGGATCTATATCAGCCCGATACGGCTCTTGATGCTGCCTCGACTGCTTGCATCATCGAGTACGCGGGTGCGCCGATCGGCTTCGTTCAGTTCTACCGATGGAGCTCTTACGCAAACAACGCCACAGATTTGGGTATCCACTTCGATGACGGGTCATACAGCCTCGACGTCTTCATAGGCGAGCCTGGCCAGGTCCACCGAGGTCTTGGTACCAGCGTCGTCGCGATGTTGTCGGATTACCTGATCACCGAGATGGGAGCCTCTTCTGTGTCTCTAACCACGGATGTGGACAATCATCCTGCGCAGCGGTGTTACGAGAAGGCGGGCTTCGAGAAGGTGAAGCAGATCTTGGACACAGACACCTTTCGGGGGCAACGGGTAAGGAGCTGGCTGATGATCAAGAAGCCGGCTCCTAAGAGAGGTGGAATTAGTGGGACACCAGGTACCGAGGCCAGTGTCGCCTAGGAGCCGGCCCGCAGAGTGGGACACAGGTGCCGGAGCTTACCTGCAGGTCGTCCGTCATCCAACGCCAGCAGCACCACGGACAGAGTCAGACCAAGGCAGTAGGCTCTCGTGGCTCTTGCGGTGTAACGGGCGACGCAGGACGATGGCTCAGGGCGCCCTCCCGGCGAAGCAGGGCTGCGGTCCTTAGCTGCGAGTGGAGGCCTCGATGACGCGTGTACTGCTTGGGATCTTCATGGCTCTGCTACTCGCCGTGTCCGGCTGCGGTGACGACTCCACCGGAGATTCTCAGACGACAGCCACGAGCGCGGATCCCACGATTCCGTCCAACGCGCCCGAGCCGGAGGAAGGTGACCTGTCCCTGGGATCGGGTCGTTCGCTGTACTACCGCTGCGTTGGCCAGGGCACACCCGCCATCTTGCTCGAGGCCGGCACTGACTCCGGCGGAACGGACTCGCTGGGACCCAGTTTCGTCGACCCCCTGGAGGAAGCTACGCGAGTGTGTACCTACGACCGGCTGGGCACTGGGCTGAGCGACGCACCACCCAAGGGAAAGCGGACGATCGATGACCTGTGTGACGTCCAAGACGAGGTGCGCGAAAAGCTCGGGCTCAGCGGCCCCTCGGTATTAGCTGGTCAATCGGGCGGGGCCAATCTCGTCATCTGGTGCGCTTCCCGAGACCCGGCATCGGTGGCCGCGCTGGTATCTATCGAGGGCTATCACGACGACCCCACCCAACTGGCGACGGGGGGCTTCCGCTGGCGCGACGACCCCGAGCACATGGACTACGTCGAGAGCTCGGTGATGCTCGACGAGATGTCCATGCCGATCGGGACATTCCCCGTGCTTGTGATCACCGCGAGCGAGGCGGGTCCGCGCGGAGTCAAGAACCAGAAGTACTGGCTGGCACTGTCCCCCAAGTCCCGGCAGGTGGTCTTGCAGGGAGGCCACGATTTGCACGAGGAAGTCCCCGAGCAGGTCGCCGCCGAGATCCTCCACGACTTGCCCTAGGTTCGCTGCGGCGATTGGATCTCGCGCGACGAGATCGGCGGTCTCCTGTTTATGCACGCGTTCCCGGATCGAGACAAAGAAGCACCCCGGTATCGGAGCCTGCTTCCATCTGAGCGCTCTCCTGCCGGCTTCTTGCGCTCACGATTCCGCATCAGCCCGCCCGTCACGCAATTGGAGGCGATGCTCGGGGAGCTGGCGCGTATCGCAGCAGCGCTTTCCCGATAGATGCCCCGGCTTTCGTTCCGGGACCTAGTCGGCTGCGGAATTTCTGCGGGATTCCCGCCTCGAGACGCTTTACGGCCACACCTCGCAGGAAACGAGAAAACCCCCCGTGACCAGGAGGTTTTCTTTGGAGCGGGCGACCAGATTCGAACTGGCGACCCTCACCTTGGCAAGGTGATTTTGGAAACGCGCCGATCAAACGATCCAAAGCTGGACGATGCGTTCTCGCAGGTCAGATGGCTGATTAGCAACCTCATGCTTGGGCAATCATGGTCACGCTTTGTCAGCCTTACAGGAGCGGAACAGGAGCGGAAAGGCTGGGCGACTCAGATGCCGGCCACTACGCTCCATCCATGGACATCGAGTGGGATCCCGACAAAGCTGACTCGAATCTCGAGAAGCACGGGGTTCCGTTCGATGAGGCCGCCACAGCATTCGGAGATCCACTTTCTTTGACTATCGCCGATCTCGACCATTCTGATGGCGAGGAGCGTTTCGTCCTGTTGGGCCAGTCGTTCGCGGGCCGACTCGTGGTGATGATCCACACCTACCGAGGAGAATCCGACTCATCAGCGCTAGAATCGCTACCAGGAATGAGAGGCGATCCTATGAAGAGTGACGATCAAGATGATGCCGACATGCGCGCTGAGTATGACTTCAGCGATGGCGTGAGGGGCAGGTACGCCGACCGCTTCGCCGAAGGCTCCAACGTTGTGGTTCTGGACCCGGATGTGGCCGCCGAGTTCAAGACTCGGAAAGCTGTCAACGACGCGCTCCGCGCCCAGCTCAAGAACGGACGTCGTGCCTCTGGAGATGACCGCTAGCACGTAGTCCAGGCTAAGCAGGTCGAGGCTGTCGGCGGTCGCGCGATAACCCCTACAGCCGGAAGTCAGAACGACTACACCCTAGGGCGGTAGTCAACCGCCTTCTAGGTCGTGACCTCGATCACCGTCATTCCGCCGCCGCCGCCCTCGACCTCGGCGTTGTCGTTGACTCCTCCTCAATTACAACAATTTGCATTCAGCTGACACGGCCCGGATGCCTACGCGCCGTGGCTGCTGCTAGACGGTGACTGCTGGTTCGGTTTGCTCGCGCGGTTCTAGAAGAATCACCGGAGTCTCGGTTGATCGGGTCCCGGCGAAACCGTCGAGCTTCGGTTCGACCGCGGCCCAGCGCCGCCACAGTCGATCGCGTTGCTGACCCGCAACCGATCGAGCGTGCACGGGCTGAGGATCCTGGTCGGTTAAGCGCACCATGGCGTCGGGCTGCGCCCGCAGATTGAGCCACCACGCGGGATGGCCCTCGTCCCAACCGTTCATAGCGAGCAGGACGAGGTTCGGGCCGTCTTCCAGGTAGCCGACGATCACGCTGCGTTCTTGTCCCGACTTCCGCCCGACCGTGGTGAGTCGCAACGCACCCCAGCCCCGCTTGTTCGATGTCGTCCATAGGAAGCGGCCGCCACTGAGCTTGTAGAGCGCTCGATGAACGCGCCAGGCGCCGTGCACGAGCCAGCGTGGCGGGACTCTCGGTGGACTGGTTTCCTCACTTTTCATGATGCCTTGATCCTAAACAACTGCTTTCATCTCTTCTCCCGTTGGAAGTCGTGAAGCGCCTGGGCCTAACTGGAACGACCGGGCGCCGGACATCCAGTCGCGCCCCCATGACAGCGTCACCACTGATATCTCGGATGAAGGGGTTCCATTGGGCATGCGAAGGGAAATCGGTCAGCACTCCCCCACACACGCGCCGCACTAGCATCGATCTCGATTGTGCGCTCTATCGTTTTGCTCATGCGGCGAGCCTGAAGGGCGGGTACTTATCCGTCACCAATAACATCGAGTAGGCCTCAACCCGGAGTCCCCAGCGCATGACCCCTTCGACGAAGTGGAACAAGCCGCGGGGATAGCGCCCGGTGAAGAGGATGGCGAACCAGGCCATGACGACAGCAAATACCGCTGCTATGCCCAGGAACACCAACACGATGTAGTGCGGGATCGCCAGGAACCATTTCACCAACGGCAACCACCGGTTCAGATCCTGCTTCACATCGGGGTAGTCGAGGTCGAGGTGAATCGACTGCTCCTCGTCGGTGGACGGGTACCGGTCCGACATCAGCGCTAGATAGGACGCCACACGGGTCGAGAAGCGGGTCAGTTGGAGATTGAAGTCGAACCACCAGCGCGGATACTTCTGCCGGAACAGGATCATCAGAAGAGGACCGAAGAACAGCAACCCTCCTGCCGCAGCAGCTGCCTCCTTGCCGTTCTCGTAGCTCGCCTGCCAAGTCCAACCGCTCACAGTGCCCAGAACGAGAATGATCGGGATGGCGGCGAACAGGCGGAAGAACGTAGTGGATTTATTTAGATCACGATCGGGGTAGTCGATCGACAAGCGGGCCGGATCAATGCTGCCTTCCTGCTGCATCGGGGTTACTCCTTCTGTAGAGGTATGACGATTAGCTCAATCAGTCCGCAGCTCGCAAAGCGACCGCGGGACGGATGTTGGCTGCTCGAGACGCCGGCGCCAAGGTCGCAGCCAGCGACGAGACCAGAGGCAGAGCCAGGATCAGGGCCAACCCGATCCAAGGCACGACGAAGGCCACAGGCTCGTCGCCGAACGATTCGTTGGTTCCCGCCAGTAGTTGTTTGGTCGTGATCAGGCCGAGCACGGCACCGATCAGCGTGCCCTGCACCGCTATGAGGCCGGCTTCCGACAGCATCGCGGTGCGAACGAGTCCTCTTTGGAAGCCCACGGCACGGAGCATCCCTATCTCCTGGCGGCGTTCACGTACAGCTCGCACCATCACGACACCGAGACCTGCGATCCCAACAAGCAGACCGAAGCCCAGGAATCCCTGCATGATTGCCAGGAAGCCCATCAGCTGTGCTTGGCCTTCCGTGCCGAGCTCGGTGAACGTGTGAGCATCAGCTCCTTGTGCGAGGAACTCTGAGTTGAGCGACGACGTGACTGCTTCCGCGTCGGCGCCATCGGTCACCGCGACATACGACCGGGTGACGATATTCTGAGCACCGAACAAAGTCGTTGTCATCTCACGACTTACAAGTGCCCCGTTATATAGCCAGTCCGTCTCGCCCAGAGCCGCTACCGTCAGTTCATGCGGCGTGCCGCTTCCCGGCTCGATCACCGTGAACGTGTCGCCCGCCCTGAACACCGCGACGTCCACACCAGCCACGAGGAAGTTCTCGGGCACGATGGTCAGAGAGGGATCGTCGAGCACAGCTTGATAGACCTCTTCATCGTTTGCGTAATCCGGGTCCCGGGCGAACAATCCCGGTGTCCCGAGTTCGAGCAGGTCCGCATCGAACCCGGTGATCGGCCCTGACCGAGCAGCATCCAGATGTGATGCCTCGAAGTTCGCAACCCCCCGCGAGAGCCCGGCAACGGCTTGTACGTCTTCGCGCGCCTCGAGGGCACTTACATCGATGGGGTTGGCGGGGTCCGTATCGAGCACAATGTCGTAGTTGGCGGCGATCTTGTCAACGGTCTGCCCGGTGGAATTGCTGAACGCGGCCGAGAACGACGTCAGGATCGTCACGGTAAAGATGACCAGCGAGAACATCCCTAAGAGCATCGAGGTGCGGAACCGCCGCGCCAGTGGGTAGGCGAGCCCGAGCCGAGGGGCGAGACCGCGGCCACCTCGGCCCAGCACCTCGATCGCAAAGGTCCAGACGCGATCGAGGCTGACCGCCAAGGAGACCGCCCCTGCGGTCAATACGACTCCGCGCACGACGAAGACACTGACGTCGGCGTCCCCCATGATCTCGGGGAACAAGGGATCTACCCCCAGGCCCCATCCGAGCACGGTGGCAGCGACCAGCTGGCGCGCGAGACGTTCGGGTAGAAGCTTGCGTAGCAACGGCGCGGCTGAGAACGCCGCAAGCGGGATGCCCAGCATCAACGGGATCGCGCTCGCGCCGGAGTAACCGGCGGTGCTTAGCGCCGCACCGGCAACGACGCCGACCGTCGACAGGACGAGGATGCGCTTGCGCACCTTGACCACCTTCGGCTCGGGCAGGTCCCTGATAGCGCGGATGATGTTGAGCCTCGAGATGCGGATGCTGGTCACCCAGATCGTGACGAGCGAGATGACCAGTCCGGT
>JALZJQ010000078.1 GCA_030859685.1 Actinomycetota bacterium
TCGGGCAAGTCCTCTGGGAGCGGCGCGCACAGTCAGGACCGCGAGCTCCTGGAGTTGCTCAACGAGTTGAGGGTCGCCCTGCCTGGGGTTCAGGTCCTGTTCGCCTTCCTGCTGACGGTACCCTTCAGCCAGGGCTTCACGTCCATCACGTCGACGCAGAAGGCCGTCTACTTCGCCGCTTTTCTCAGCACGGCGATGGCGTCCGCGCTTCTGATCGCACCGACGGCGATCCATCGGATGGAATGGCGAGAGCGTGACAAGGAGGCGTTGTTGAAGATCTCGAACGTCCTCGCGATCGCCGGAACGGCTTTCCTCGCGATCGCAATCGTCTGCGTCACCTGGGTCATCACGGACGTGATCTACGGCGGCGGGTTGACCTCGCTCGTCACGGGTATCACGGCGGGTGTGTTCGCCCTACTGTGGTTCGCACTGCCCCTCTATCGAAGGTTCGTTGCCTCCTAGACCGCCGAGCGTTACCCCACTTTGCGGAGCACGAGCACCGAGTGCCCAACGGTCGGGACCTCTTCGCCGGCGTTGTGACGGCGCCCCCCGTCCTCGAGCATCGGCTCGCTCGTGTCGATGACGGCGATCCACTCTTCACCGTAGACGGCTTCGGGAAGGACGAACGTGGCTGATTCACCATGGGCGTTGAACAGCAACAGGAAACTGTCGTCGACGACGCGTTCTCCCTGGGGGCCGGGCGTGGGGATCTTCTCGCCATTGAGGAAGATGCCGATCGACCTGTAGCCCTCGTGCCATTCCGCGTCGCTCATCTCGTGGCCGTCGGTATGGAACCAGCCGATGTCGCTCACGCCCGACCCGTGGATGTCCCGTCCGTGGAACCACTTACGGCGACGGAAGACCGGATGCTTGGCGCGGAACTCCATCAGCTCCCGCATGAAGCCGAGAAGGGCAAGGTTCTCGTCGCGCAGGCTCCAGTCGATCCACGAGACCTCGTTGTCCTGACAATAGGCGTTGTTGTTGCCATGTTGAGTGCGGCCCATCTCGTCTCCGGCCACGAACATCGGTACGCCCTGTGACAGCGCGAGGGTCACGAGGAAGTTTCTCCTCTGGCGCTCCCGCAGCGCGCGCACCTCCGGATCGTCGGTTTCTCCCTCTACTCCGCAGTTCCACGACCTGTTGTGGTTCTCGCCGTCCCGATCCCCCTCGCCGTTGTCCTCGTTGTGCTTCTGGTTGTAGGACACGAGATCGTTGAGGGTGAAGCCGTCGTGCGCGGTGACGAAGTTGATGCTGGCGTAGGGGGCCTTGCCGTTCCCTTCATAGAGGTCGGAGCTTCCCGTGAATCTGAAGGCGAATTCCCCGAGACCGTGCTCCTCCCCGCGCCAGAAGTCCCGCATCGTGTCCCGGTACTTGCCGTTCCACTCCGACCACAAGGGCGGGAAGTTGCCGACCTGGTAGCCCCCTTCGCCCAGGTCCCACGGCTCGGCGATCAGCTTCATGTCGGACAGCGTGGGGTCCTGGTGGATGATGTCGAAGAAAGCGGCCAGCCGGTCGACCTCGAAGAGCTCGCGCGCCAGCGTCGACGCCAGATCGAAGCGGAACCCGTCCACCCGCATGTCGGTTGCCCAATAACGGAGGCTGTCCATTATCAGCTTCAGGACCTGGGGGTGCCGAACGTTGAGAGAGTTTCCGGTTCCGGTGAAGTCCGTGTAGTAGCGAGGCGAGTCTTCGACGACGCGGTAGTAGGAGACGTTGTCCGTGCCGCGGAAGCAAAGGGTGGGGCCCCTGTGGTCGCCCTCGCCGGTGTGGTTGTAGACGACGTCGATGATCACTTCGAGCCCTGCGTCGTGAAGAGCCTTGACCATCTGTTTGAACTCGGTTACCTGGCCCCCGTCGAATCCCGACGAGCTGTAATCGGCGTGCGGGGCGAAGTATCCGATGGGGTCGTATCCCCAGTAGTTGCGCAGGCCCCTTTCGTGAAGATGCTTGTGATGGATGAAGTGATGCACGGGCATGAGCTCCACGGCGGTAACCCCCAACAGCAAGAAATGTTCGATCGCGGCGGGATGCGCGAGACCGGCATAGGTTCCCCGCAGTTCGTCGGGGATCCCGGGGTGCTGGATCGTGAAACCTTTGACGTGAGTCTCGCAGATCACGGTTTCGTGCCACGGGACCTGGGGCGGCCGGTCGTTGCCCCAGTCGAAGCTGCCCTCGACGACGACCGACTTCGGGACGAAAGGAGCCGAGTCGCGCTCGAACAATCCGGCATCCTCCTTGGGGTCGTCGAACCGATAACCGAAGACCTCGTCGCTCCACTCGACGTTTCCGTCGATCGCTTTGGCGTAAGGATCGATCAACAGCTTGGACGGATTGAACCGGTGACCCTTGTCGACCGGGGCGAAGGGACCATGGATGCGGAAGCCGTACCGCTGGCCCGGCCTGATGCCCGGCCCGTACCCGTGCCACACGAACGCGGTCGTCTCGGTCAGCTCGACGCTCGTCTGATTGCCGTGCTCGTCGAACAGACAGAGTTCGACCGCGTCGGCGTGTTCCGAGAACACGGCGAAGTTGGTGCCTTCTGTATCGGGTGTTGCCCCAAGGGGGAACGGCTCACCGGGCCATAGCTCCATGGCCGAGACCCTAAGTGCCGCGCGGCTGGCCAGAGGTCCTGAGCGACCAGGACGCTAGATGTCGAGGTCGGCCTGGGCTACCGCGCGTCCGCTGGGGCCGGGATCTCCGTCGTGGGGTTCGACCGTGACCCAGATCTTGTCGTACGCACGCGGGTCCTCACCGAGATGGAAGTAGAAGACACGATCGGAGTCCGGAGAGATCTCGAAGGAGCCGGTCGATATCCAACCCTCGTCGTCCGAGAGCCACACCTCGTACTTCGATCCGGGACGCGCGGAGCGCAGTCCTTCGGATCGCATCGAGATCCCGTAGTTGGCGCCGCCGTGATGGATGAAGGTAGCGACGACGTCATCGCGGTCAAGGCCCCGACCCGATAGATGCACCTCGCGCACCGATTCCCCCCAGCTCCCATAGACATCCACCCACGCTTGATTGCGGTCCTCCGCTACCAGTGCCCGGTCGCGCAGCTGGACGTTCAGGATCGCCAGAGCCACCCCGGCTGCGGCGAAGCCAGCCGCGACCAACGCGGGCCATCGGCTTGCGAGCGATCGGTGGGGGCGTTGCTCCGCAGGTTCGTCCTGCAGCTCGATCGGGTCTCCGACGGCGCGGTCCAGCTCGATCAAAGCCATCACCTGGCGTTCCAGATGCGGCGGGGGCTCGTGCTCCAGAGGGGTCGAACGAACGAGGGCCGTGAGGTCTCGGAGCTCCTCGGCCTCTCGCATGCACACCGGGCAGTCGGCGAGGTGCTTCTGCACCTCGATGGCGCGCCGGCCGGGAAGCTCGTGGGCGAGGTAAGCGGCAAGATCCATGCGGATCCCTTCGTGTGGACTCATCCGCGTCCCTCGTCCCTGAACCCCATCCCTTCGAGCTCGCGGCGGAGCCTGCGAAGGCCGTGATACAGGCGCGTCTTGACGGTCCCCAGGGGGATCCCGAGGACCTCGGCGGCCTCCGCCTGCGTCATCTGAACCACGTACACCAGCTCCATCACCTTCTGCTGCTCGATCGACAGCCGCCGCAGCGCTTGCGCCAGTTGCCAGCCCTGCCACGCCGCATCCTCATTCCACGGCTCCTCCCGAGCCGGTGGATCCGCCACCGGAACCGGATTGCGTCCTCTGGCGCGAGCGAGGTCCGACGCAACATTGCGCGCCACACCGAAGATCCAGGACCCCGCCGCTCCTCGTGCTTCATCGAAACTCTTGGCCCGGCGCCAGATCCGGAATGTGACCTCTTGTACGAGCTCCTCCGCCAGTTGCGGGTCGCGGAGCCAGCGCATCCCCAGGGAGTAGAGCGGCCGTTCGAACGACCGGTACAAACGCCTGAGCGCATCCACGTCACCTCGCGCAACCGCCTGAAGGAGCTTGTTCTCCTCCAACCTTTGAGCTTGCGTTGCCTTCGCTTCTGCGCCCATTACCTTCCTTCCCACGCGAAAGGTTCTCCCGAGAAGGCTCCGGGGTCAATGCGTTTTCGCCGCGAGTAGCATGATCGGGTGGACGACCCCGTGGAGCTCAGTTGACGACCCAGGTGGACTCGGCGGCTCTCCAGAGGCTCCTCGACCTCCAGACAGAGGACACCTCGATCGCCCACCTCCAGCGCCGGCGCGCAGACCTTCCCGAGGCGAAGCGACTCGGCGAGCTGAACGAATCCCTGGCCGAGATGACGTCGGACCTCGAGCTCGCGAGGAAACAGCAGGATGAGCTCATTCACCAGCAAACGCACATCGAGGGTGAGATGGGCTTACTCGACCAGAAGATCGTCCGGGAGGAGGGACGCCTCTACTCGGGCGGGGTCTCGAACCCGCGCGAGCTGGGGGCGCTTCAATCCGAGGTCGCAAGCCTCAAGACGAGGCGTGGGGAGATGGAAGATTCGCTGCTCGAGGTCATGGTGCAGCGCGAACAGGCCACGACCACCCTCGAGTCGCTTCAGGAAGAGCATGATCGAACCTCGGCGCAGGCGAAGGAGCTCACAGCTACAGTCGCCGGATCGACGGCCGAGATCGACGCGCTTCTCGCGGAACATTCGGAGAAGCGCAGCGCGCTCGTGCCGGAGATCCCCACACCCGTCCTGACTCTCTACGAACAATTGCGCGAGCAGAAGCATGGCGTCGGCGCTGCTGCGCTACGCGGCGATACGTGCGAGGGGTGCCACACGAGGCTTCCGTCCCGCGAGGTCGAGCAAGTGAAGGCTGCGACGGGACTGCAGCGGTGCGACAATTGCCGCCGGATCCTCGTCGTCATCTGACGCCCCATGCCTGCGAGCTTGCATACCGATGGGGGAGCGCGAGGGAATCCGGGGCCGGCAGGCATCGGGGTCGTTCTCGCGGATGAACATGACGAAGTCATCGCCGACATCGCTCGAGGCATCGGCGCGACGACGAACAACGTTGCGGAGTACCGGGCTCTCGTAGCCGGGCTCGAGTTGGCGCTCGAGCGGGGTATCCGCGAGGTTGACGTCTACCTCGATTCGAAGCTGGTGGTGTCGCAGGTGTTGGGTGAATGGAAGATCAAAGACGAGCGATTGCGAGCTTTGGCCGCGAAGGCTCAGATCCTGATGGGCAAGTTCGATGCGATAACGATCCAGCACGTTCGCCGGGAACAGAACGCGGATGCAGATGCGCTAGCGAACCAGGGAATGGACGCGGCGATGCTGGACGTCGAGGACGGGTGGCCGGAGCAAGAAAGCCTTCTCGAGTAGTCACGTGATCTTCTGGCATCTGGGTGTCGCTGCGGCGCTGACCTACGTCACGTTGGGCCGGAGGCGCATCGATTACCGCTTCATACTGCTGGGGGCCGTGTTGCCCGACGCGATCGACCCGATCCTGGGGATCTACTTCTTCGATGGGCCCGCCGGCCGCTGGATCGCGCACTCATTGCTTGCGTTCCTCGCCGTGACGCTGTTCGTTCTTTTCGCTTTCCGAGGAGAACGACGTCTGGCGGTGTTCGGGCTCGCCGTCGGGTGGCTGCTGCACCTCGTTGCCGACGGGATGTGGGCCGCTCCGGAGACCTTCTTCTGGCCCCTGTTCGGCACCGCGTTCGCGTCATCGCCCGCGGAGCCCTACTCCTGGGGCCTTTTCACGGCCCCCGCCGACCACGTCTGGACCTGGGCCGGCGAGTTCGCAGGTGCGGCGATCCTCGCGTGGTTCTGGGTCGCCTTCGAGCTGGGAGCTCGCCATCGCCGCAGGGTTTTCCTGAAGGACGGGCATCTACGAGCATGACCCTGTAACCTGCCGTTGCTGACAACTTAATCCGCTCGCCGCGCGGGGGGAAGCCGGTCGGATTCCGGCGCTGTCCCGCAACTGTAGGTCCGCTCGTGCTCGGTTTCTAGGAACCAGGCCACGGCGGACGAGCCAGGTCACCTCGCCGGCGTGGGGCTCGTTACCTTCGAGGCAAAGGGACCGTGGCCGCGCTTATCACGCGCTCCTCCGGCCCCCCTTGGGGGCCGTTTCGTTGCCCGGCGAGGACCGGGCGGAGAGGAGCACGATGTCGATATCTACCTGCAGGAGGGCCTTCGCCTGCGGCGTCACCGCTGCTGTGCTGGCGGCGACTCCTGTCGCCGCAGCGCCCACGGATGCCCGCAGGGCGCGCATGGGAGTCCGATACCTGGTCACTCACCAGGCTCGCAATGGATCCTTTCCCGGCTTCGGCGCCATCGCTTCCACCGCCGACGCGGTGGTGGCCATGGTTGCGGCGAGACGGGCTCCCGGAGCGATCGGAGACGCTCTCGACTACCTCAAGAGGAATGCAGGCTCCGCGACCCTCGGAGAAGAGGCGTCCATGGTTCTGGCGACGGTGGCCGGTGACCGGGATCCGCGTGCATTCGGGGGCGTCAACCTCGTGAGGGAGATCAAGGAGTCGCAGACGGCCACTGGCCAGTATCTCGACCCCGTTCCCGACAACGCGGAGCCCTACACGCATGCCCTGGCGATGCTGGCGTTGCACGCCGCGGGGGCCGACGTGCCTCTCGAGGCCGCCCAGTGGCTCGCGGACGCTCAGTGTGGCGACGGCGGGTGGCAATTCGACGCGCCGGACGAACAAACCGACGACGAGCATTGCTTCGAGGGCGACGGCGATTTCACGCGCTCGGACTCGAACACGACGGCCTACGCCGTCATGGCCCTCGAGCACGCGCCGGACGTATCGCTGCCTTCGAGTCCGTTCGCGTACTTCAAGAGCGCGCGCGACAACGCGAGAGGCGGGTGGAAGTACGATCACCGCAGAAGCCCGTTCGGTTTTCGCTCTTACACCGATGCCAACTCCACCTCGCTGGTGCTGCAGGCCTTCAAGGCGCGCGGCAGGGCCACCCCGGACGGGTCGCGCGCCGCTCTCAGGGACCTTCAGTACGAGTTGTGTGGGGATGCGGCCGGAGCGTTCGCGTATACGTGGACGCGTTCCGACGGGAAGTGGTCTCGATCTCCGTCACGGCGCGAAGCGAAACTGGGGGGCGCCGGCTCGGTGGGTGCAACGATCGCGGCGATCCCGGCCATCCTCGGCCGGTCGCTTCCCATCGCGAACGTCGACGTCACGCGGCCCGCTCCGGCGCGACCTGAGTGCCGATGACCAAAGGCCCGATGAGCGCGTGAGGAAGACGGGGTC
The DNA here is from genome assembly GCA_030859685.1 of Actinomycetota bacterium. Lineage (GTDB taxonomy): Bacteria > Actinomycetota > CADDZG01 > CADDZG01 > WHSQ01 > JACCXF01. The sequence continues at coordinate 7,179 of JALZJQ010000078.1, forward strand.
GCCGGCATGAGGTTGCGGGTTGCCGTCGTGTGCGCGGCGTTGCTGGCCGCGTCGTTCACGCCGTTGGGACCCGCCTCGTCCGGGGAAGTGGCGTGCGCGGCCGAGGAAGGACCGAGGGCGGCGCTGGTCGTCGATACGGGCGGCAACGTCTATCGACTGTGCGTGCGACTCGACGCAGCGAGGGTTTCGGGGCTTCGTCTCATCGAGCTCGCGTCCAGCCAGCATGGCCTGACCTATCGGTTCGGGGAGGGGGGACAAGCCGTCTGCATGCTCGCCAACGTCGGCGCGAGCGGGGACGATTGCTTCGGCCAGCATCCGTACTTCTGGGGGTTCTGGGTTGGGGACGGGTCGGGCGGTTGGTCGTGGTCGGGATCGGGGGCCGGCTCGGTAAGCGTGGGCGACGGCGGCGTCCACGGGTGGTCGTGGGACACCGGCGATGGTCCGAGCACCCACCGTCCTCCACCGGTGACGACGCACCGTTCGGTGTGTCCCGCGCCCGAGGAACCGGACCCGTCGCGGCCGCCATCCTCACGCGGTCCCACTGGTGGAAGCGGAGGCGCAGGTGAAGGCGGAGGCGCAGGTGAAGGCGGAGGCGCGGGTGAAGGAGAGCCGGGATCGAGCGGACTCGCCCCGGCTCAGCCGACCGGCGACGGAACTCGCTCGGGCGAGCGGAGCCAAGGGTCCCACCCCGGGCCGCGCGCGGGATCGGAGAAAGAGAAGGCCCCGCGCCGGCGCGATGGCGAGAAGGAACGCGAGCGAGATCCGGCCGCGTCTTCGCCGGTTCCGTCTGCGTCGTCGTCGGATGCCGCCGGCGCAGGCCCGCTATTGCCGAAGGCTCCCGGAGGGAGCGGGCCACCCGCCGCCGGCGTAGCCGCGCTCGGGGCCTCCGCCGCCCTGGCGGGAGCAGGGGTCCTGCTCGCCCGCAAGCGGAGATCGAGCGCGCGATGACGGTCGGCGCCCAACCGCCACTCGCAACCCCGAAGCCGGTCGCGCGATGACCGTCCATCCCGCGGCGTGGGTCGTGTGGACGTTGTGCGGTGGGCTGGTAGCGCTGGCGACGACCAACCCCTTCTATCTCCTTCTGGTGTTCGCTGGGGCGTGGGTCGTCCATGCTGCACATCGCCATCCCGGACCCGGCATCAGATCCTTCTGGATCTTCGCTTCGTTCGGCTTGCTGACCATCGTGACGCGTACCGCGCTGGTGCTCCTCGGACCGGTGAGCCGCGGAAGCGTGGTCGCTGCGATGCTCGAGGGAGCCCGACTGGCCGTGATGCTCGTGGTTTACGGGACCTTCAACTCGGTTTCCGACCCGTGGCGTCTGTTGCGACTTGCGCCGCGTCGTTTCCATGAGCCCGCCCTCGCATCCGTTCTCGCTCTCTCCATAGCGCCACGGATGATCGATGCAGGAGTACGTGTCCGCGAGGCGCAACGGCTTCGCGGGATCCATGCCGGTCGGCTGCGCAACCTGCCCGCGCTCGCGGTTCCGGTTCTGTCCACCGGTATGGAGGAGGCGGTGACCCTGGCGGAGAGTATGGACGCGCGCGGGCACGGCAGGGGGCGTCGATCTCGCTATCGGAGCGACCCGTGGAACGTTCCCTCGTGGCTGACGGTGGTGGCCGGCATCATCCCGCTCGCGTACGTAGCGATGATGCTGTGGTCGGGCTCCCAACTGGCCATGCCTGCTTACCCGTTGGATTGGCCCGAGGTGTCGCCGGGGGCCGTTACAGCCCTGATCGCGCTGGCCCTGCCCGCTCTCGTCCCGCCGGCCGATCCGACCGAACCGACATGAACCTGGCCTTGCGGTTCTCCGATGTGACTTTCACCTATCCGGAGTCCGAAACGCCGGCGTTGGACGACGTCTCCTTCGATCTCCCAGAGGGGACGTTCGCGTTGATCACGGGTGCGACCGGCGCCGGCAAGTCCACTCTGCTGCGCGCCATGAACGGGTTGGTGCCTCATTTCACCGGCGGCGAGTGGTCGGGTCGTGTGCTGGTCGAGGGGCGTGACACGTTGGAGCACGCGCCGCGCAAGCTGGCCGACGTGGTCGCGTACGTTCCGCAGGATCCGACCGCGTCTTTCGTGGTGGACGTGGTCGAGGACGAGCTCGCCTACTCGATGGAGAACCTCGGCTCGACGCGCACTGTGATGCGCAGACGCGTGGAGGAGACGCTGGATCTGCTCGATATCGAGCACCTGCGCGCTCGTAGCGTTCGGTCGTTGTCGGGAGGCGAGCGGCAGCGGGTTGCGATTGCCGCCGCCCTCACGTCCGGAGCACAGGTCTTGTTGCTTGATGAGCCGACCAGCCAGCTCGACCCTCAGGGCGCGGAGGACGTTCTGGCCGCGTTGCAGCGGCTGGTGCACGATCATGGGCTGACCGTCGTGATCGCCGAGCACAGGCTCGATCGGGTGGCGGGGTTCGTGGACCTCGCTCTCGGGTGCGTTTCGGGACGCGTCGAGGTCGGGGAGGTGCGGGCCATCCTCGAATGGACGGCCACCGGACCCCCCGTCCACCGTCTGGGTCGCACCCTCGGATGGTCCCCTCTCCCCCTGACCGTCCGGGAAGCCCGCCGCAGCGCGGCGGCAAGTGGGATCGTTCTGAACGACGACGGGCGGGCAGCAGAGCTTCGGCCGGGGGATGTCGTTCTGTCGACCACTCATCCGTTATCGGCGTCGTATGGAGCGCGCGTTGCGCTGGAGGGGATCGCACTCGACCTGCGGGCCGGCGAGATCGTCGCGCTCATGGGCCGCAACGGCGCGGGGAAGACCACGTTGCTGCGATGTCTATGCGGATTGCATGCGCCGGATTCGGGCGGAGTGAACGCTCCCGGCGGCGAACCCGAACCCGGAAGGAACGTTGCGCTGTGCCCGCAGATGCCGGACAACGTGCTCTTCAAGGAAACGGTCGCGCAAGAGGTACAAGTCACTCTGGATGCGCGTCGCATCGACCCGAGCGGTGCATCCAATGCTCCGAGCGTCCGTACGGCGGAAGACGTGTTGCGCGAGCTGGGAATGCTGGATCTCGCCGCGGCGCACCCACGCGACCTGTCGGCCGGGCAGCGACTCCTGGTCGCCGTCGCCGCCATCGCAGCGACAAGGGCTCCGGTGTTGTTGCTCGACGAGCCGACGCGAGGCCTGGACCCGGAGTCGAAGTCGAGGCTCTCCGCGATGCTGCGCGCCTATGTCCGCGATGGTCGCGTCGTTGTGTTCGCCACGCACGACGTCGAGCTCGTTGCCGCTCTCGCCGGCCGCGTCGTGATGCTAGCGGGCGGTCGCGTTATCGCCGACGGGTCGTCCGAGGACGTCATCGGCAACTCCGCGGTCTTCGCCCCGCAGACCGCGCGCGTATTCGGGCCGCGCTGGCTGACTCCCGAGCGCGTGGCCCAGGCGATGTCATCGTGAGGTCCTCCCCGCTCCGCTTCTCCGTGTTGTTGATCGCGAACCTCGTGGGCGTTGCTGCGTTCGCCTGGCCCTTTCTCTTGCCGGCGGCCGTAGGAACCGATACGGCGCACGCGATCGACGCTCCGTGGATCTTCGCCGGCCTGCTGTTGTGCCTCGGAACGCTGTTGTTCGTCGAGCTGGGGCGTGGGGGATTGGGGCCGAAGACGGTGGCGCTGCTGGGGGTGCTCGGGGCGGCGATGGTGGCTCTGCGGCTTCCGGGGTTCGTCGCCGGTTTCTCGGCCATGTTCATCGTCGTGCTGGTGGCGGGCAATGCATTCGGCCCCGGCTTCGGATTCGTGCTGGGGGCCGTCGGGACGATGGCGTCGGGGCTCTTCGTCGGAGGCCTGGGACCGTGGCTCCCCTTTCAGATGGTTGCCGTTGGGTGGATGGGCATGGGGGCGGGTCTCCTCCCGCGGCGGGGGCGCGGCCGCATCCCGATCCTCGCCGCGTACGGCTTCGTCGCCGGGTTCCTCTTCGGGGCCATCATGAACCTGTGGTTCTGGCCGTTCGCCGCGGGCTCGTCTCAGCTCGGATGGAGCCCCGCCGCCGGATCGATCGGCAATCTCAGGCGGTACGTGACGTTCTATATGGCGACGTCGGGCTGGTGGGACTCCGCCCGGGCCGTGGGCAACGCGGTGATGGTCGTGGTTCTGGGCGGGCCACTGCTGGCAGCCCTCGACCGGGCGTCGCGGCGGATGCGCCTGCACGTAAGACCGCTCATAATGGGGTGGGAGCCGGCCGGGCGGCCGCGGCTCGGAGCTCGTCTCCGGGTCGAGGAAAGTCCGGACTCCACAGGGCAGGACGCTGGGGAATGTCCCAGGCGGAGCGATCCGCGGAAAGTGCCACAGAAAACAAACCGCCCGGCCTCGGCCGGGTAAGGGTGAAACGGTGAGGTAAGAGCTCACCAGCGCCGCGGGTGACCGCGGCGGCTCGGCAAACCCCGTCCGGAGCAAGGCCAAGCAGGAGGCATGGGTGGCCCGCCCGCCCCTCGGGGCAGCCTCCGGGTAGGCCGCACGAGGCGAACGGCGACGTTCGTCCCAGATGGATGGCCGCCGCCGGTCGAAGCGAGAGCGACGGCCGGTACAGGATCCGGCTTATAGGCCGGCTCCCGATGTGGGCCCCCGTCCGTCAGGGCGGGGGCCCTCCTTCCGCCCGCGGCGTCATTTAGGGTGCTGCTCCAGGAAGGGACTGGCAGGGCGGTTGCTCGTCTACGGGTCCCAGAAGCTAGGCCGGCCCAGTCGAAGTCGAAGAAGGGATCAGACCCATGGCGAAGATGGTCGTACAAACCTCGCAGGCGCCGGAGGCGGTCGGCGCCTACTCGCAGGCGATCTCCGCCAACGGGCTCGTGTTCTGTTCTGGCCAGGTGGCGCTCGACCCCGCAAGCGGCGAGCTCCTCCAGGGATCCGTCGCGGACCAGACGCGTCGTTGCCTCGAGAACCTCTCGGTGGTGCTGGAAGCTGCCGGCACGGCGCTTCCTCACGTGCTGAAGGTGACCGCTTACCTCGCCGACATGAATGACTTCCCGGAATTCAACGACGCCTACTCACACTTCTTTTCGGCCGATCCTCCGGCGCGGGCGACGATCGGGGTGTCCGGCCTCCCCAAAGGGGCCCGGGTTGAGATCGAATGCATCGCTCAGGTCTGAGCTCGGGTCTGGGTTTCGTTTCCACTTGGCTCTCCGACGACCTGCTCGCCGAACACGATCTTGACCTCGCGGTCGGTGGGCACGCCGGCGACGGGCTCGAGTCCCGCCTCCTCCGGAGTGGAGGCGTCGATCCGCTTCACATAGTCCTCGAGTTTCGTCATGAAGAAGAGCAGGCCGATGATCACGACCGGCCACAGCAGGAGCACGACCAACAGGAACAACTGGTAGGGGGTCATCGACCATAGTGTCCCAGACCATGGAAGCCACAGCCTCTCAATTCTCCGAACTGCTGGATAGGGAGCAGCTGATCGATCGTCTGGTGGCGATGGTGCGAGAGCCGTCGGAGAACCCTCCCGGAGAGGAAGCGCGCGTAGCGGCGCTGGTCGCGTCGCAGTGCCGGGACCTCGAGCTCGCGGTCGAGGTGCACGAGTTGGAGAAGGGCCGGCCCAACGTCGTCGCCCGGTGGGGGACGGGCAAGCGAGTGGTCGGTTACTGCTCGCACTTCGACGTCATCCCGGCCGGGGACCACGAGCTGTGGGGGCAGGATCCGTACGGGGCCAAGATCGTCGACGGTCGCATGCACGGACGGGGCACATCGGATGCCAAGGGACCGATCGCGGCCGCCCTCGAAGCGGTGGCCATCCTTCGACGCTCCGGCTTCGAGCCGGCTGGAACGCTGGAGCTCGCGTTCGTCTCCGATGAAGAGACGATGGGACTCATCGGAGCGGGTTACCTCGTCGAGCAGGGACTGATACGACCCGACGTCGCCATCGTCGGCGAGCCAACATCGTTGCGTGTCGTGCACGCGCAGCGCGGGGCATGTTGGTTCCAGATCACCACCAGAGGTTTGGCCGGACATGGCTCCGCGCCGGAGAGAGGTCGCAGCGCGATCAAGCACATGGCCGAGATCATCTCCCACCTCGAAGCGTGCCTACCGAAGGTCAATCACGAGGTACTCGGCAGTCCCAGCATCAACGCGGGGACCATCCACGGCGGCACGAAAGTGAACGTCGTTCCCGCTTCGTGCGTCGTCGAGGTTGATCGACGCAGCGTGCCCCCCGAGACACGCGAGTCGATCATCGAATCGATAGAAGCTGCGGTCACGAAGGCGGCGAAGCGGTTCCCCGACATCGATGCGGCGGTCGAGCTTCAGTTCTACGGCGAGCCGTTCGAGCTCGCGGCCGGAGCCCGCCTCGTGCAGGACGTTGCGGCGGCGACCGGAGCGGCTACGGGCCGTCCGCCCGAGCTCATCGGCTTCCGCGGCGCGTCAGATGCGCGCTTTTTGGCGCAGGCCGGAGCCGACGTGGTCGTGTGCGGTCCGGGAGACATCTCGCTTGCGCATACGGCGCGCGAGTCGATCGACCTCGAAGAGCTGGAGCGGTCGGCGGTTGCATACGCGCTCGCCTTCGAGCGCCTGCTCGGCCCCGTCTCCTGACGCTAACCTTCTGAGATGGACCAGTCATTCTCGTGGTCGCACGCGCTCACCACCCTCCTTTCGGGCGAGTCGCTGGACGAGTCCGAAGCGGCTGCCGCCATGGCCGAGATCATGGACGGCGCCGCAACGCCGGCACAGATCGCCGGATTCGTGGTCGCGCTGCGTTCCAAGGGGGAGACGACGGACGAGGTCGTGGGTCTCGTCCGCACGATGCGGGCCTACGCCGAGAAGGTGAAGGTAGAGGGCGACCTACTCGATACATGCGGGACGGGCGGCGATCGATCCGGGACCTTCAACGTTTCGACCGCAGCCGCTTTCGTCTGCGCGGGGGCCGGTGCACGGGTCGCGAAGCACGGCAACCGGGCTGCCTCCTCGCGGTGCGGCTCGGCGGACGTGCTCGAGGCTCTCGGTGTCCGGATAGACCTTCCGCCCATGGGCGTCAAGACATGCATCGAGGGCGCAGGCCTCGGCTTCTGCTTCGCTCCGGTGTTCCATCCGGCCATGCGACACGCCGCGATGCCGCGGCGCGAGTTGGGTGTGGCTACGGTCTTCAACTTTTTGGGACCGCTGACGAACCCCGCCGGCGCGACCTACCAGGCACTCGGCGTGGCCGATCCCAACATGATCGACAAGATGGTCGACACCCTGCGGAGATTGGGTAGCAAGCACGTCGT
>JALZJQ010000088.1 GCA_030859685.1 Actinomycetota bacterium
GGGTGCTGAAAACCCAAGAGGGCACCTATCGGGCTTCGTTATGGGCGCGGGCCGAGACAGCGGGGTCGCAGCTCAAGCTGAGGTTACGCGAATACGTGGGATCGACGGCTGCAGGCTCTCGGGTTGAAATCTTCCCCCTCACTACCGCGTGGCAGCTGATGACCGTCACTTACACGGTCGTCTCTCCGGGGGCTTCCACGCTCGACTTCAACGCGTACGTTAGCAACGCGCCCACAGGAACCTGCTTCTTCGTAGATGACATCTCGATCACACGACAATGAGAAAGGACGCAACATGAGAGTTCTGGTAATCGGTTGCCACCCAGATGATGAAACCCTGGGGGCTGGGGGCACCGTCATCCGGCATGTCAATCAGGGAGACGACGTTTCGGTGTGCATCCTCACGGACGGTGTGGGGGCCCGGCACCAAAGGAAGGAACAGCAGAAGGAGTGCGCTGAGAAGGCCTGCGCGATCCTCGGCGTCCACGACGTGGTCTTCTGCGACCTGCCCGATCAAGGTCTTGACGCGATGCCGCTTCTTGACGTAATCCGCCCGATCGAGCAGAGAGTCAACAAATTCGTCCCTAACATCGTCTATACGCACTTCGCAGGCGACGTCAACCAGGATCACCGTGCCGCTTTCCAAGCGACGACCGTGGCTTGCCGCTCTGTGGCCTCCAGCCCGGTGGAACGTCTGCTCTGCTACGAGACGGCATCGTCCACGGAATGGGCTCCCCCCTTTCCCGGCTCTTCGTTCACACCGAATGTCTACGTGGACATCGAGGATGAGCTCGACCAGAAGATCGAGGCCATGACTGCCTACGCTCACACGCACGTGAGCGAGGTCAAGCCCTATCCACATCCGCGTTCCTATGAAGCGGTCGCAGTTCACGCCCGCAGCAGAGGCGTTGCTGCTGGGATGAAGGCGGCCGAGGCATTCGCTCTGGTGCGCGAGCGGGTCGTGAAGCGGGGAGGCACGCCATGGGCGTGAAGGTGCTGTTCATCACTCCGGAAGAGCCTTCTGTCGTCACCTCCTTCTATCGGAAGGTCCTTCCAGCAGTGGCCGGCCAGGTGGCCGCGATCGCGGTGGTGCGGCCGATCTATAAGAACTCCTCCTGGTCGAAACAGGCCAAGAGATTCATACGCTCGTTCGGATGGAGGATCTTCGGGCTCGAAGCGCTCTCGTTCGTCTGGGACAAGCTCGTCGACCGTGCACACCGGCTGACGGGACTGGGTGAGTCTCGGTCCGTTACCGGCATCGCAAAGACGCATGGAGTTCGGGTGCTGCATCCCGACGACGTCAACAGCCCAGACTTCCTGAACACCGTCAGGGAGATCGCTCCGGATCTCATCATCTCCGTTTCCTGTCCACTGATCTTCAAGGACGAGCTGCTGGAGATCCCCAGCCTCGCCTGCGTCAACGTTCACAGTTCTCTGCTGCCCCTCTACCGCGGGATGCTTCCGACCTTCTGGGTTCTGCTGAACGAGGAATCGGAGACGGGCGTTACCGTGATGTACATGAATCCCGGGATCGACGACGGCGACATCATCCTCCAGGAACGCATCCCGATCACAGACGACGAATCACTTCGTTCACTCATGGCCAAATGCAAAAGTGTCGCTGCCGATCTCATCCTCGAGACCATCAGACGATTCGAGAGCGACAACGTCGACTCGGCGCCGAACCCCGCCGAGTCGGGCTCCTACTTCTCCTTTCCCACGAAAGCCGACGTGAAGCGCTTTCGGGCCCTCGGGAGAGCGGTGCGATGAGTAAGCGACTCTTCGATGTGTTGTTCGCGGCACTCATCCTGCTCGTGATCTCGCCGTTGCTCCTGGTCATCGCGATCGCCATCAAAATCGATTCAGATGGCCCGATACTGTTCAACCAGGTTCGGATCGGGCGCGACGCCAGGCCCTTCCGCATCCACAAGTTCCGAACGATGATCCATACGCCCGACGTCGCCAAGGTCAACGTCAGCCCTGATGGCGACCCGCGCATAACCCGTGTCGGATCGTTCCTGCGCCGCACTTTCCTCGACGAGATCCCTCAGCTTCTTAACGTGGTCAAGGGAGAGATGAGTATGGTCGGCCCTCGGCCCGAAACTCCGGAGTTCGTTCTTCTCTACAGCGAGGACGAGCGTCGGGTCCTGGGAGCCCGGCCGGGCATGACCGGTCCGTCTGCCGTCGCGTTCCACGACGAAGCAAGGATCCTTGCCGAACACGACGATCCGCACGCCTTCTACGTTGAGCATCTACTGCACGAGCGCGTCAGGTTGGACCTCGAGTATCTCGATTCCCGATCGCTGAGCTCGGACGTTGGGATGCTGTGGCGCACCCTGTTGGTGGCCCTCGCCGGCCTTCGATCTGCCCCTGCGGAGACCGAGGCGGTCCGTTGAAGGACCGCAGAAGGTGGATCGATCCTGCGCTCTGGACCGCCTCTTGGCTCCTACTTGGCCTGGTCGTCCTCCTCTCGTTGGTTCCGGAGTCCCCGATCGAGATGCGGGATGGAGTCGACAAGCTGGCGCACGGATTCGCGTACGCAGCGCTCACGCTGAGCTTCCTGTTGGCGGGTGTGTGGAGACCGGTCCGTGGCAGAGGACGTTATCCGATGGGCGCCATATGGATCGTCATCGCGGCGGTCGGCATCGGCGTGTTGATCGAGATCATCCAAGACATCGAGTCGTACCGGTCGATGGACGCGCTCGACGCGGTTGCGGATGCTGTCGGTGCTGCTGTTGGAGCATCCCTCTGGATGGTCATCAAGGTCGCCACAAGGAATTCTACGTACAGGTCCCCGTCCCCGAGTCGATGACCTCTCCGGTCTCGGACCTGTACTGCCAGTCGTACCCGGTTGGATGGAGCGTCATGAACAACACTCCGGGCTTGGCGTTGTACCTGAAGACGCTGTTGGGCGAGATCGATACGAAGTCGTAGAGCTCAGCTCCACCCGTTCCCACCACGAACTGTCGTATCCCGCTGGGTTCAGCTACGCCTGACGGGTCTTGAGGGGCGAATCGCTCGTAGGTGTGGTCGTGGCCGGCGAGCATGACTTCGGCTCCATCCGCATGGAGCGCCGACCAGGCGGGAACCGGCCCGGTGCTCGAGCCATGCGTACCCGAAGAGAAGCGAGCCCGATGCATGAAAGCGAGGGTGCATCTACTTGTATCTGCGGCAAGGTCTTGCTTCAACCAGGATATCTGCTCGCTCGAGCTTCCGATCGAAACGTAGTAGTTCAAGGAGACGATGTGCCAGCTCTCCAGATCGAATGAGTAGTAGCCCTTGCCCACCGGCCCTGCTCTGTCTCCGAAGTACGCGAAGTAGCCGGGCGCTCCGGCAACGTGGTACTCGTGGTTACCGGGAGTTGGAAAGGTCTTCTCCTTGAAGCGCCCCCAGGTTGAATCGAAAGCACCCATGAATTCGGTCAAGGTTCCGTCTTCGTACTGCTGGTCCCCCAGCGTCAGAACCGCGTCGGGAGCCTGACTCAAGACGAGATCCGATGTCGCCTGATGCCGGCACATCGTTACCGTTACCGCCGACCCCGGAGCACAAACGATGTCGCCCACGGCCGCGATCACGGGGTCGGCCGACGAAGGAGATCCACTTGAAGGCGGAGGGGATATGGAGGGTGACGCGGTCGAGGCGGGGACGCTCGGGAGCGGCGAGCCGACAAGCGACGTCGAGTTCTGCGCGCGCCACGCGTCCCACAGTTCTTCGTGGGTATCAAGCGTCTGCGGATCCGTGTGCGAGGACCAGGCGTACCCCAGGTACCCCTCCATGCGACTGGCGTTCCAGCGCTCGAATATCTCGATCTGTTCCGTGGGGGTGGGCACCCGGTAGTACTCGTCGCTGAATGATTGAGGAGCGCCCCAGTAACGATCCACTCCTGCGGCTTCGGCTTGGGCGATCCGCTCGTCGATCTTCGAGTAGACACATCCGCTCGGATAGGAGCACGGATAAACGATGATCCCCAGGATGTCGGTGGTATTTGCCAGGGTCGCGAAGTCCCCGCCGCGATTCTCGGTTAGCACGGTGACAGCGCCCGGCACGAGCGACTTGACCAGATCACTACGATTGATCATTTGCTGGCGAACGTTCGGGCAGTCCGCATGTGGTTCGTCGTCAATGAAGAATGAGTGGATCGCAGAATGGGAGCCAACCTCTTCCAGACGCCCGACCACCCACTCCGCGGGGCGCCGGAACTGGCACAACGCGCTGTCGTAGCCGCCGAGCCAGACCAAACCTTTCAGCCCCGCTGCAGAGAGCTCGTCGAGGTTCTCTGGATAGGGATTGACGGTGACGGTGTTGAACCCGAGAGACCCAACGGTGCCGAGGTCGATGTCGCCATCACGGAAGAGTCCGCGCAATGGGTCGGAGGGCGGTGGGGATGGCGAAGGCGAGGTTTCGTGATGGACGACAAGCTGGGGCCGGCGTCCGCTCTCGCGGCTACCCAGAGAAACGCCGGCGGCGTTTTTCGCGAGAACGGCGAACGAGACGGAACCGCTGGTCTGCACGTGTGCGGTCACGTCGAAGGATCTCCAAATCCCCGCTGCCCCCGGCGAGCTGGAGGCGATCACCGACTCGTGGGCGGGAGCGTTCCTAAAGGTGATCCTGCTCTCTGCCCAGGTTTGCTTGCTGACCGGGGCGACCCGCATACCCCCATCGGCAGTCCGGCCGAAGAGTCTCAACGTGGCGGACGCAACCGGCCCGTCTACCGCCACGGAAAAGCGCAAGAAAGCCCACTTGGGAGGGCGGGTGTCGGCTCGCAAAACCTCGTCCTTGCCGAAGTTCTTCCGAGGCCTGCTGCCGTCGACGTAGGCATCTGCTACTGGCTTGAAGGTCGTGGTCGCTTGTGTCGGGGCCGCGGAGACATCCATCAGCCTCAGGCTTCCTGCGACCGTCAGAAGGGCCACGGCTGCAAGGCTCGCGCGGTTGCTTAATCTCAAGGCGGGTCGTCTCCTCTAAGGCCGGGCCGGTGCAGTCTCGCGCGCTCAATAGCGGACCGGGGGCGGGAAGGAACTCAGGGCAGGTTAGCGCCTCGGGCGAGAACTCGGCGGAAATCCAGTGGGCCGGTGGATATCCGGCCCAACATCCTGAACTGTACCCCTTAGGGCGACACCGGGCGAGCCGATCCTTCATGTACCTCGAGGGCGTCGGGGTCGTTCTCCGTCACACGAGGGATGATCGGCTAGATCCCAGCGGGGACGGCACCTGTCCCCCTTGAGATCTTTCGACGAGGTCGATCTTGGTCGCGAACGCAGCAGCCTCCAACCGAGAATGCAGCTCTAGCTTGATCAGGAGGTTCCGGACATGCGTCCTGGCCGTTTGCGGACTAATGACAAGGGCCTCTGCGATCTTGTTGTTATTGCCTCCGGCAGCCAAGATCGCCAGCACTTCTCTCTCGCGACTGGTGAGTCGGGCCGCCTTTCTCAACGCGTCGTCTTGATCCCTCCGGCGATACACCAATGTCGTCAACAGTCGACTCAACATCCGGGGCGGGATCAAGACCTCTCCTCGATGTAGGGCTCGCACCGCTTCGATCAGATCCGACAGAGGTGATTCATGGCTCAGGTAACCACTCGCACCCGCCTGCACAGACCTCACGAGCAGGCGATCGTCTTCATCATCGGTGAGCATCAGGACTTTGCAGGCGGGAATGTTCTTGGAGATGGATTCGGTAGCCCGCAGCTCCTCCCCGCTCTCGGCCTCGGCGGTCATGATCGCCACGTCGGGACGGACGTTTCTACACAACGCAAAGGCCTCGACCGCACGCGAGACCTCCCCAACGATGCTGAGGTCGTCGGTGTCTCCCAGAGCCGCTTTCATGGCTTGTCTCGAAAGCGAGTGCTTGTCGACGATAACGACGCGGACTAATGGTGGATCGCTCATCCGTACTCTCTTTCTTTAGCGTTTTTCTGCATCGACCCCTTTACGGGCACAGGCCCCCTTAGGCTAGGGCAAAAGCAGTGCAAGCACATCCGCTCGTCTAGCGTAATTCCTCTACGTCGTATGCACTAGACGGGGGCGACCTGGGCCCCTGAAGGGATCCAGTCGTTTGCCCTGGCGTTCGAATCCACGACCCCAAAGCGAGTGGCGAAGGCCGCCGCCTCGAGACGCGAGTGGACCTGGAGCTTGGCCAGGATGTTCTGGATGTGCGACCGCACCGTGTGGGGGCTGAGCGACAGTTGGGTGGCAAGCTGGCGGCTGCTCGCGCCCTCCGTGAGAAGAAACAGAACCTCGCGCTCGCGTGGGGTGAGGTAACTCGCCCGGAACAGCGCCTCCCCTGCCTCGTCGAGCGGTCGACTCCGACCAGGTCGCAACCTCTTGAGCCTGGATGGTCCTCCGTAAACCACGTTGTGGATGTAGGCGATGAAGTCGGCGCCGGCCGCGTCCTTCGAGATGAATCCCTCGAATCCGGCATGGAACGCGCTCATCATCCGTTCTTCGTCATCCGAAGGGCCGATCGCGATCATCGTCACGGATGGGTGAGCGGCTTTGATCTGCCCAGCACCGGAAAGGTCGATGTCGACGAGCACCAGGTCCGGGTCCAACTCCGACATCCGCTCGATCCCCTCGGCAGTCGATGCCGCCACGCCCGCTACCTCGAAATCGTTGGCTTCGAGCATGTACGTAATCATCTGGGCGAAAAGTGTGTGGTGCTCGACGAGCACCACACGCGCACCACCCCTCTGATCACCCTCTTCGCTGCCCCCCCCGGCATCCGGAACTCCCGTATCATCACGCAAAGTGGATGCCCCCCTTCCCTTTTCTGATTGCCCCTTTCGGCACTCGGTGCCGTTGCGCCCCATCGTCCCTTGCCTAGGAAGAAAATGGTAGACCCGCTTGGAGAGGGTGTAAAGAGGTTATCCACAGCCCTTCCACAATTTGATTCGAAGGGACTACGCGTATGGATTCTTGCGGTAGTCCTACCTAAACGCCTGCCCCGTTCTAACTAGTCATGCACCGTCGACCGCTCCAATCTTCGATCTACAGGGAAAGTGAAAGAACGTTCACCTATTCACCTTCCCGTTGCATTTGGAAGAACAGGTGAACGACCATTACGATCCGAACATGCCGCTAGCAGACCTCGGAGATGCTCACCTTCATTACCAGCTGCGTGGCGAGGGCCACCCCGTCCTCGGGGTGATGGGCTTCGGCCTGGACCAGCGCTACTGGGCGGGCCAGATCGGGCCCTGTACGGAGGCCAACAGGTTCATCACCTTCGATAACAGGGGCGTGGGGCGCTCGACGGGGGCCATGGTCTCGACGATCGACGAGATGGCCCACGACGCCGTCCGCCTGCTCGATCACCTCGAGATCGAGCGAACCACCCTCTTCGGCGCCTCTATGGGGGGAGCCATCGCCCAGCGGATC
>JALZJQ010000091.1 GCA_030859685.1 Actinomycetota bacterium
CGTCGTCCCATTCTCGCGCGAGGAGCCGGCGCGGCTCGAGGTGCCGCTCGTCGAGATGAGGCGGCGCTAGAGGCTTCCTGCGGATCGGAGCTGCCCGGCACGAGCGGGGTCGAGTGCGGAACCCATCGCGACCCCGGCGGCGCCGTGCGACAGGAAGTCCTGAGCGTTGTCGGGAGTAACTCCGCCGGTGGCGACGAAGGAAACTTGCGGGAAGGGATCCTTCATCGCGTCGAGCCATGCCGCTCCCAGGAGCGATGCAGGGAACATCTTGACGACATCCCAGCCCAGGCTCAGCGCGGCCTGGATGTCGGTCGGGGTTGCCACCCCGGGGAGGAGAGGGATACGGCGTTGACGCGCGGTCACCGCAACTCTCTCGTCGATCCCTGGCGAGACGAAGAAAGTCGCACCGGCGTCGAGCGCCGCACCAGTCATTCGCTCATCGATGATTGTTCCCGCCCCGACGGCAGAACCGGACGGTCGGTCGCGCGCACTCAGAGCTTCGAGCGCGGGCAACCCGGCTTCGTCCGAGAGCGACACCTCTAAGAGCTGGATCCCGGCGTTCCAGCACGCCTCTGCCCGAGCGACCCCCTCCTCGGGCGATAGGCCCCGGAGGATCGCGAGGACGGGAACCTCACGCAACCGTTCGGCGAAGAAGCGCCGCGCTGCACCTTCCCCGTGCACGCTCATTTTCATGATGGTAACTTGATATTTCGCACAGCAGTATTGGGTTTCATTCTGTGAAACAAGGAGGCTGGCGATGATCAAGCGGTTGCTTCCTCTTCTGGTCGTGCTTGCGCTCGTAGCAGCTGCGTGCGGCAACGACGGTGATGGGGCCGATGGCGGAGACCCCCAGGCCGTCGGCAAAGGTGCCCCCAAGGCTCAAGCACCTTGCGACGACGTCGCCTTCGACGGAGGCACGGCGAACATCGTCTATATGCCTCCCGGAACCGAGTTCCCTTACTACATAGCCATCGGTGAGGGCATCGAGATGAAGGCGGAGGAGCTCGACGTCGAGACCTCGATGCAGGCTCCTCAGAGTGGCGCCGACATCGAGGGTCAGATGGGCATGATCCAGGACGTCCTGACGCGCGGCGCCGACGGGATCATCCTCTCGACGCACGATGAGCAAGCGGCCGCACCTCTGGTCGAACAGGCGGTGAGTGAGGGGGTGGCCGTTGTGATCGTCAACTCCGATATCGCGGACTTTCCTACGCCCGTTCATGGCGTCGTGGGTTACAAGCAGCGGGATGGGACGAAGAAGATAGGTGACTACGCGATCGAGCTGGTCGATGGCGAAGCCAAGATCGGTCTCATCGAAGGACTCCCCGGTTACCACTCCACCGAGAGGGTCGGCGGTTTCACTGACGCGATCGAGGGCGAAGGGGGCATGGACGTCCAGGAGAGCCTCGTGGGTGACTGGAACACCGAGGGTGGCAACCGCGCGGGCCAGGACATGCTGCAGGGGAACGAGGAGATCGACATGATCTTCGCCGCGAACGACTATATGGCGATCGGCGCGAACAAAGCGGCTCAGTCGTTGAATCGCGAGGTCCTCATCCTTGGCAACGACGGTGACACCCAGGCACTCGAAGAGATACATGCAGGTGACTGGCAGGCCACCGTCATGACCCATCCGGTCGAGATGGGCGAGGCGGTTCTCGAGGTGATGGTCGACTGCCTGAACAAGGAACTAGACGACTTCTTCACGGAGATCCCAACCACAGTCGTCGATCAGGAGAACGCTATCGACTATCTCTGCGAGCCGGAGAAGCTGCACCCGAAGCCGTCGAAGGATTATTCGGGCGAGTGCTGATCCAGCGCTGCTGGTCCGATAGCAGTGGCGGATAACGAGCACGTACCGCTGTGGGAAGTCAGGGGGATCGCGAAATCCTTCCCCGGTGTGCGAGCGCTTGAAAGCGTAGATCTCGTACTCAAAGCGGGAGAGATTCACGCTCTCGCGGGTCAGAACGGGAGCGGGAAGTCCACTCTGGCGCGCTGCATCGCGGGTGTCCATCAGCCCGATGCCGGGCAGATCTTCTATCGCGGAGAAGAAGTCGTCATCAAGACCCCGAGCGCAGCGCGGACTCTTGGGGTAGCGGCTTTCCATCAGGAGTACTCGCTCGTTCCGTCACTGTCGGTGGCAGAGAACATCTCCCTGGGGCAGCCGCAGACGCGCGGGCCTTTCGTTGACTGGTCGGCGATCAAGAGGCGGGCCAAGGAGAGCCTGGCTCGGCTGTCGATCGCGCTGGATCCTGATAGACCGGTCAGCTCCCTATCGGTCGCGGAACAGCAGCTCGTGGAGATAGCGAAGGCGATCTCGAGCGACATGAAGCTCCTGATGCTGGATGAACCCACGGCCGCGTTGGGTCCGGAGGAAACCGAACGCCTTCACGAAGTCATACGTTTACTTGCCTCACAGGACGTCGCGATCCTGTATATCTCGCACCGTCTTGCTGACGTCCTGTCCGTAGCGGACCTGGTGACCGTCCTGCGTGACGGCCGCCGGGTTGGAACGGTGAAACCGGGCGAGGCGACGGTGCGGGACGTCATCCGCCTGATGATCGGCGCCGAGCTCACCGAGCAAGCCGCCCACCGCGTCGATCCGTCGCAGGAGGTGCGGGTGTCCGTACGAGACCTCCACACCGACAACGGCGTCCACGGGGTCAGCTTAGACATCCGGAGAGGCGAGATATTGGGGCTGGGTGGCGTCGTGGGAGCGGGACGAACCGAAATCGCGCGCGGCCTCTTCGGAGTGGACAAGGTCACCGCGGGAAGTGTGCGGATCGACGGGCGCGATGTGGAGCTCCAGTCGCCCCGAGGCGCAATACGAGCTGGGATAGCTCTGGTGCCGGAGGACAGGAAAGCAGATGGCCTCTTCTTCAACTTCACCGCCCCCCCGAACATAACGATCGCCGCGCTGAACGCCGTGCGGCGCGGCCCGTTCCTCAGCCCACAGCTAGAGCGACGTCAGGCTCGAGTACTGATCGACGATCTACAGGTGGATCGCCATTCCGAGGATAGGAGCGTCGGCACCCTCTCGGGGGGTAATCAGCAGAAGATCGTGCTGGGTCGATGGCTCTTCTCTAAGGCGAGGTTGCTGATCCTCGACGAAGCGACACAGGGTGTGGATGTGGGCGCGAAGTTCGAGATCTACCGCGTCTTGAACGACATCACTGGACGTGGCATCGCAGTACTGTTCATCAGTTCGGACTACCCGGAGCTGCTGGAACTTTGCGATCGGGTCGCGGTCGTGCGCGGCGGGCGGATCGTCCATGTCGCGAAGCATGGCGAGCTGAGTGAACATGAGCTGATAGAGATCGCTGCTGGGGAACGGACGGAGGCGGTGACATGAGCGAGCGGATCAGGGGCGTTCTCCGTTCCACAGTCATGGGTCCCCTGCTCGCGCTTGCCCTTGTCGCAGCGGTGGTTGCCGTAACCACCGACCCCTTCTTGAGCGCCGGCAACCTCAGGAACATCGCTCTTCAGGTGACGATCGTTGCCGTAGTTGCGATCGGCGCCACGATGGTGATCCTTTCGGCGCAGATCGATCTGTCCTCTGGATCTTTAGCGGCTTTGTCCAGCGTTCTCCTTGCAGGGCTGATCCAGAACGAGGGCCTGCCAGACATGGTGGCGATCCTGCTGATCGTCGCGCTAGGCGCGTTGCTCGGCCTCGTCAACGGTTTCTTCTCGAACTATGGACGGATCCCGTCGTTCATATTCACGCTCGGGACATTGGCGATTTTTCGAGGGTTGTCCTTCCTCTATACTGGTGGCACCCCGATCTTCAATGTCTCCCCGAATCTGACGCCGCTCTTTTACGAGCGGTTCCTGGGACTGCCACTGCCGCTCATCTACGTGATGATCCTCTACAGCGCGGCATGGGTCTACCTCACGTACACGAAGGGAGGCAGACAGATCTATGCCGTCGGCGGTAATGAGTCTGCCGCTCGGCTCTCGGGGATCAACGTCAACCGCGTCCGGACCAGAGCTTTCGTGATCGCGGGCGCGATGGCTGCTACGGGCGGGATTTTGCTCACGGCACGATTGAATTCCGGCTCACCGAATTACGGCCAAGGTCTGGAATTGATGGCGATCGCTTCGGCGGTGATCGGCGGCACGAGCCTCTTCGGCGGGACCGGCAACGTCCTCGCGAGCCTTCTCGGAGCCCTAACGATTGTGGTCGTACAGAATGGATTGAACCTGCATGGTGTTCCTGCTGCTTGGCAGCAGATCGCTCTCGGGATAATCATCGCCGCCGCCGTCGGCGTCGACATGTGGCGATCCGATATCGCAGCGGCAGCTAAGCGCGCATGGGGACGTTCGCGATCCTCCGTTGAACAACCGCGCGCAGCGAAGCCGGGAGAGGAGACCGTAGGGTCATGACGTCCTCCCGGCAGAACAGCGTCCATAACATCTCGAAGATCAACGACTCCTACATAATCAGGGCGGTGGCTCGTGCGGCCCATGTCCTCGAGTTGCTGCGCACGAGTGACGGTGGTGCGACCTTGAACGACGTCGCAGCAGGGACCGGGCTCGCGAAAGCCTCCGCTTTCCGGATGCTGCGGACGCTTGAGAGAACCGGTTTGGTCGAACGGGTACAACACTCAGACGTGTACCGGCTCGGCGTGCGGTGCCTAGAGCTGGGACAGGCATACCTCGAGCAGACGGACCTACGGCGGGAGGCGTTGCCGATCCTCCGGGACCTAAAGGAGAGGTTCAACGAGACGGTCCATCTCGCTGTTCTCGACGATCAGCTGCGGGTCGTCTATCTGGAGAAGCTGCAGACCACGCATCCCGTGGGCCTGATGATGTCCCGCGTTGGCAAGACTGCGCCGTCGCATTGCACTGGTCTAGGGAAGGCGCTGCTGGGGGCGGTCGAGGGTGACCCCGCGGATGCGCTCGCGGACATGGGTGCTCTGCGCTCCTATACGCCGAACACCCTCACCGATTTTGCCGCTCTGAAGGAGGAGCTGGGTGGCATCCGCGCGCGAGGGTTTGCGCTCGACCTCGAGGAACACGAACCTGGAGTCCGCTGCGTCGCGGCGGCCATTCCCGGAACCCGCGATCCTGTGGCGGCCATCTCTATAGCGGGCCCCGCACCACGTATGCCGGAAGGGAAGTTGAAAGGAGAGTTGGCCCGCGCCGTGATGGATGCAGCAGACGAGATCAGCCGTCGAGTGGGGGCCGCGCGCAAAGTGGTGAGGCATGCTCATCCTCGCCGTTGATTCTGGGACCACCTCGACCAGGGTCCACGTGGTGGAAGATGCGCGCATCCGCGGCGAGGCCGCAGGCCTGGGAGGCGCCCGAGATCTCACCCAGTCGCGTGACCGCGCTTGGCTCGAAAACCGCGTCTGGGAGATAGCAGATAGCGCCCTTCGAGATGCAGAAGCCGAATGGGCCGATACGGACGCGCTGGTCGGCTTCGGGATGATTACGTCGGAACTCGGGCTGCAAGAGGTCCCTCACCTCGATGCGCCCATTCCGATGGATCACCTCGCTCGATCGCTCCAGCCCCTTGAGCGCGCCGAGAGGTTCGGGGCTCCCTTCTCCCTCATCCCCGGTGTACGTTCGTTGGGTCCTTCGTTCCACCAGACGGATTTCATGCGGGGAGAGGAAACGGAGGTGGCAGGTCTCCTCGGTTCCGGTGACGTCTCGCCGCCGTTCCTGCTGCTCTCCCCCGGATCGCATACGAAGTACGTCTTCGTCGACGTCGGGGATGTCATCCGATGGAGTACAACGACGTTGACGGGCGAACTCCTCTGGGCGCTCCATCGGGAGACGATCCTAGCGGATCTGATCGATCCGGATGGACCCTTGGAAGACCCCGAGCGGGTCGCCCAGGGCGCGGCATCCGTAGAAGAGGTGGGCTTCGCGCGTGCACTGTTCACGGCGCGGCTGCTCAACCGGGTGGACGGGGAGAGTCCTGGTGCTTGTTCAGACTTCGTCCACGGCATTGTCGCGATGGCCGACCTCTTGTCCTTGAGAAAGGTGATCGACGTGCGCGGATGTTCCACCGGCAGCGTCGTTCTCACCGGGAAGAGTCCCTTAGCGTCGGCGTATGAGCAATTGCTCGCGCGCGAGCCGTGGGTGTCAAACGTCGAGCACCTGCCCGGACCGATCGGAGCTTTGGGGGCCTGGCACCTGTACAAAGCTAGCCGGAAGACGGCCGCATGAGGTTAGCCACCGTCGAGGTAAGGGGCCGGATGATCTGGGGCCGCGTCGAGGACCGGGTCCTCATCGATTCATCCGAGCTCGCTCCCGATCTGAAGACTTTCTTGGCGAGAGGTGGTGAGCAACGCGCACTGCAGGACCATGACGGCGAGCGTGTATCCCTCGAGGACGCGCGGTGGCTCCCCCCTATCCCGGATCCGGGAAAGATCTGGTGCGTAGGGCTGAATTTCGACGACTACCGGAAACAGCTCGGGCTCGACTTCCTGAAGGCCCCAAACATCTTCCTGAAAGCTCCTTCGGCACTCACCGGCCATGGTTCCTCGATAGGGGTGCCCGTCGGATACGGAACCGTCTTCCACGAATGGGAGCTGACGGCGGTGGTCGGAAGAACCCTGCTCGCGGCCACACCGGAGGAAGCGGAAGCAGCCATATTCGGCTACACGATCCTGGACGATCTCGTGATGCACGAGCTAGAGCTGGTGAATCGCGATCACCAACAGTGGGCCAAGAACATCGATGGCTTCGCACCCTGCGGTCCGTGGATCGTCACCAGCGATGAGCTCGACCTCCGAGAAGGGCTCACCATGCGCAGGTGGCGTAACGGAGAACTGCAGGCGGAATCCTCGACGCGTGAGATGCGTCATCAACACGACGAGCTGCTGGCTTTCATCTCCACGTTCTCCACGTTGGAGTCGGGAGATCTCGTTCCCGGAGGGACGCCTCCCGCAGGGCCATGTGGAGCGGGCGACGAGATAGTGGGCGAGATCGAGGGGATCGGATCGCTTGCGGTGCGCCTCGTGGAGCGCCACGTGGATCGCCGCTGGCAGACCGTGCTCGCAAAAGAGGAGGGGTGACCGATGGAGTTGTTTAACAAGGCGGTGCGGGAACTGGTTGATCCAGCGCGTGAGCCTGAGAAGGTCGCCGACGGCTTCGTTTTCACGGAGGGTCCCGCATGGAACTTTTCCGAACAGCACTTGACCTTCGTCGATCTTGCCGGAAACGCGATGTACCGATGGGATGCCCGGCGCGGCGTACAGACCTATCGAGATCCGAGCGGTTTCGCCAATGGACTAACCTACGACCGCGAGGGGCGGCTTCTCTCATGTGAGCATCGCGCGCGCCGCATCACGCGGGAGACGCCGGACGGACTAGAGACCTTGGTGGATTCCTATCAGGCGAAGAAGCTCAACGCGCCGAACGACCTCGTCGTTGCAGATGATGGCTCGATCATCTTCACGGATCCGCACTACGGGTTGATGGAGGGGTATGGCGGGCCGGCCGAACAGGAGCTTGCTTTCAAGGGCGTCTACCGTTTCCCCCCCGGAGCCAACGAGCCGGATCTCCTCGTTGACGATCTCGATGGCCCCAACGGGCTCGCTCTGTCGCCGGACGAGAAGACGCTTCTCGTCGCCGATTCCGAGCACAACCACATCCGAAAGTTCGCGGTGAGCGAAGACTGGAAGCTGGCGGGGGGCCAGATCCTCGTCGAGATCACATCGGACGGAGACGGGGTGACGGATGGGTTCAAATTGGACCGTCACGGCAACATCTTCTCCACTGGACCGGGCGGCATCTGGATCTGCTCTCCTGAAGGGGACATCCTCGGTTTCCTCAAGATGCGGGATGTTGCTGCCAACCTCGCTTGGGGCGGCGACGATGCACGCACGCTGTTCATCACCGCGAGTACCGAGGTCTACCGCTTGAGCTGCGAGACAACAGGCCATGTGCCGTACCTGCAGCACTAAAGACAACTGGAGGTGGAGGGATGAAGGCGGCCCGACTCTACGGATACGACGCCGATCTTCAGGGACCGGAGTTCGTCAAGCTCGAAGAGGTCGACGAGCCACGGATTCAAGACCCGAACGAGGTGATAGTGCGAGTAGGAGGAGCCGGCCTCTGCCGCACCGACCTGCACATAATCCAAGGACTTTGGGACGACGCGCTGGTCGTGGATCCCCCTTACATCCTGGGGCATGAGAACGCCGGGTGGGTCGAGGAAGTGGGCGGGGGGATCCAGCACGTGCGCCCGGGGGATGCGGTAGTCATCTTGCCCGGACTCTCCGACGGCGTGTGCCGTGCATGCCGCCAGGGCAACGACAACCTGTGCGAGACACTCGTCTGGCAAGGTATCCAGAAAGACGGAGGATTCGCGGAACATCTCGTTACGCGGGAGCGGAACCTGATCAAGCTGCCCGAAGGGGTGAAACCGAAGGACGCGGCTCCGTTCCCGGACGCAGGGCTCTCCGCCTACCACGCGGCGAAGAAGGCGGTGGGAGTGTTGCCGCCGGATGCCACCGCCATCGTCATCGGGGTTGGTGGCCTAGGTCATGTCGGGATACAGGCACTTCGGGCTCTCACGCCTGCTCGCATCGTGGCGCTGGACCGCTCGGAGCTCGCTCTGGAGCTCGCTTCGGAACTCGGTGCCGACGATGTCGTCGCCGTGACCGACGACGTGGTCGAGAAGGTGCTGGAGATGACGGCTGGACGAGGCGCCGAAGCCGTCCTTGATTTCGTTGGGGAGCAACAGACACCTGCTCAGGGCCTACAGCTCACAGCTAGGGGCGGCTACTACTTCGTCATTGGCTATGGCGGGAAAATCGAGGTGTCGACGATGGAGATGATCTCCACGGAGAAGAGCATCGTCGGGAACATCGGAGGAACGTCGAGGGAGCTCCAGGAACTGGTCGCGCTGGCCAGTGTCGGGAAGGTCCGACTCGAGATCCGGGATTACTCTCTAGAAGATATCAATGTGGCGATCGCTGACCTGCGCGACCTGAAGATCAAAGGCCGCGCGGTCCTGGTCCCATGACAGTGCTGGTTCTCGCACCGCACACGGACTGCGCGTTCGGCTGATCTAAGCCCGCGCCAAGGTC
>JALZJQ010000102.1 GCA_030859685.1 Actinomycetota bacterium
ACACACCCAACGGTGAGGCCGGGGGATCCCCGGACAGCGCGCCCGCCCCGGACAGCGCGCCCGCCCCGGACAGCGCGCCCGCCCCGGCCGCCGCTCCCGTTCCGGAGCCTGCGGCCACGGAGGAACCCGCTCCGGCGGAGCCCGCGACGGCCGAGCCCGCGACCAAGTCGTAGGCGGGACTTACGACGACGAGACGACGAACGACCCAATGGAGGCAAGACGATGGCTGACATCAACGCAAGAGACGTAAAAGTGCTCCGGGATACAACCGGCGCCGGGATGATGGATTGCAAGAAGGCGCTGACGGAGGCGGGTGGGGATCTCGAGGCAGCCAAGCGGATCCTGCGCGAGAAGGGCCTGGCCGATGCGGCGAAGCGCACCGGGCGCTCGGCGTCGGAGGGGATCGTCTACACCTACCTGCACCGTCCCGACCCGAACTACCCGCCGAAGCTGGGCGTTCTCGTGGAACTCAACTGCGAGACGGACTTCGTTGCGAAGACCGAGGGTTTCGAGCGTGTGGCCAAGGACATCGCGATGCACATCTCGTTCGCGGACCCGTCGTGGACGACGCGCGACCAGGTACCCCAGCAGGTCATCGACGAGGAGTCGGCCATCTACGCCAAGCAAGCGAAGGATTCCGGCAAGCCCGAACAGGTGATCGAGAAGATCGTGACCGGCAAGCTCGAGTCCTTTTACAAAGAGACCGTGCTCCTGGACCAGGAATGGATCCAGGATAAGAGCAAGACGATCGCCACGTTGATCGACGAAGCCAAAGCGTCGATGAGCGAGAACATCTCGATCGGAAGCTTCTGCCGCATCCGAGTTGGCGAGGGGACCAAGGCCTAGCCACATATGTCCGATGACCTGAAGGCGACGCCGAAGTTCAGGAGGGTTCTACTCAAGCTGTCCGGCGAGGCGTTCGCGGACCCTCAGCAAGGGTTCGGTATCGATCCGAGGATCGTCGCTTCGATCGCGCGGCAGGTCGCTGAGGCTCAGAACCTGGGGACCGAGCTTGGCGTCACGGTAGGAGGCGGGAACATCATCCGCGGCCTCTCGGCGTCGGCACAGGGGACGGACCGCACCACCGCCGACTACATGGGGATGCTGGCAACGGTCATCAATGCGTTAGCACTGCAGGATGCACTCGAGAAAGAGGGGGTGCAGACGCGCGTCCTGAGCGCGATCTGGATGCAAGAGATAGCGGAGCCCTACATCAGGCGACGCGCCATCCGCCACCTCGAGAAGGGGCGCGTGGTGATCCTGGCCGGCGGCACCGGTAACCCATACTTCTCGACGGACACGACTGCCGCCCTCCGCGCCCTCGAGGTGAACGCGGACGCCATCCTCAAGGGCACGCGCGTCGACGGCGTCTACGATTCGGATCCGCTCGTGAACCCGGACGCGAAGATGTTCCATTCGCTCGATTACATAGAGGTCCTCAATCGCGGTCTGAAGGTGATGGACTCGACGGCCATCTCCTTGTGCATGGACAACCGCTTGCCGATCATCGTCTTCAACCTCAAGCCGGGAAACGTCGTGAGAGTTCTCTCGGGCGAAGAAGTCGGAACCCTCGTGCATTCCGAGTCGACCGCGTAGAAGGGAAGGCGATGGCCGATACCAAAGAGGGGACTCTCAGAGAAGCCGACGACAAGATGAAGAAGGCGGTCTCGGTCAACCTCGAGGACCTGTCGACGATCCGCTCGGGGAGGGCCAGCCCTTCCCTCTTGAACCGGATCGTCGTCGACTACTACGGGACGAAGGTGCCGCTCAACCAGATAGCCAACCTCTCGGTGCCCGAGCCCCGGTTGTTGATGATCACTCCCTACGATCCCAACTCGTTGAGCGCTCTCGAGAAGGCGATCCAGACCTCGGACCTCGGCCTCACCCCGAACAGCGACGGCTCGGTCATCCGTATCGTGTTCCCACAGTTGACGGAGGAACGCCGCAAGGAGCTCATCCGCCTCGCCCACACACGCGCCGAAGAGGGGCGCGTGGCGATCCGAGCGATCCGCAGGCATGCGAAACAGGATCTCGAGAAGATGAAGAAAGACGGCACGATGTCCGAGGACGAGGAGCGCGGCGCCGAGGGTGAGCTCCAGAAGTTGACGGACAAGCATGTCGCCGACGTGGACGAGAACCTAGAACGCAAAGAGAAGGAACTGTCAGAGGTCTAGGCCGGACAAGAGGAGCCACCATGGCGGAGGCGGCGCGACCACTCCCGGCCGACGAGCCACACAACGAGACCGAGCCGATCCCCACGGGGGGCCGCTCTCTCAAGCAAGCGGTCGTCACCGCCCTGATCCTGGTCGGGCTCATCGGCACCGCCTATGTGGTGGGGACGGCGGCCTTCTTCGTCCTTGCCTTCACCGTGGTGATGCTCGCGTTGTTCGAGTTCCTCGACGGGCTCCGCCACGCGAACCACGCGCCCAACACCATCTTCATCCTGCTCTGCGGCGCCACGATGTTGATCGTGGCGTACCTGGAGCGTCCCGCCTACTACTCGATCGTGCTCGCGGTGGCGACCTTTGGTGGCTTCGCCCTCGCTCTCTTGCCGGGCCCGGCGCGAGCGGCTGGAAGCGATGTCGCATGGGGCGTTCTCGGGCTTGCGTGGATCGCCGGCGGCGGGGCGGCAGCCGTATCGATCCTCATGTTGGAACCGGGCGGGATGGCGTTGCTCATCGCCACCGTCCTCACGGTAGCCGGTGACGATGTCGCCGCCTACTTCGTCGGCACGCGCTTCGGACGTCACAAGATGGCCCCATCGATCTCGCCGGCGAAATCTTGGGAGGGTTTCGCGGGAGGAGTCGTGGGGGCCCTGCTAGCCGGCGCGTTGTTCGGCTGGCTTCTCAACGAGCTCAACGTCGTGGAGGGAGTGGCGCTGGGCGCGATAGCAAGCATCACCGTTCCAGTGGGGGACCTCGTGGAGTCGCGCTTCAAACGAGAGATCGGCATCAAGGACTCCGGGCGCTTGCTGCCGGGGCACGGTGGGTTCCTCGATCGATTGGACGCGATCCTCTTTACGGCTCCAGCGGCGTTCATCTTCCTGCGTTTCGTTGTCTTCTAGCGGATCGCAGATGCCCTCGCGCAGACGCGTCGTCATCCTGGGATCGACCGGGTCGATCGGAACGCAGGCGATCGAGGTCATCTCATCGCATCCCGACAGGTTCGAGGTCGTCGGGCTCGTTTCGGGTTCGAACGAAGACCTCCTTCGTCGCCAGGCTGCGGATCTGAATGTCGAACGGGTGGGCCTCGGCAGCCAGGCCGCGTTGGAGCTGGCGTGCCTGTCCGAGGCCGACGTGGTGCTGAACGCGATCGTGGGGGCCGCCGGGCTCAGGGCATCGATCGCTGCACTAGAAGACGGCAAGACTCTCGCGCTCGCGAACAAGGAGAGCCTGGTTGCTGGCGGCGAGGCGTGCGCGATCGCAGCCAGACGCGGGGGCGGCCGCATCGTTCCCGTCGATTCGGAGCACGCGGCCCTCGCCCAATGCTTGAGGGGATTCCAGAGGGATGCGGTGGCCAGGATCGTCCTTACAGCCTCGGGCGGTCCGTTCCGAACGCGCGCCGATCTTTCCGACGTGACTCGAGAGGAGGCGCTGGCCCATCCAACGTGGTCGATGGGACCGAAGGTCACCGTCGACTCGGCCACTCTCATGAACAAGGGGCTGGAGGTGATCGAGGCCCACCACCTGTTCGGCTTCGACTTCCCGGACATCGGTGTCGTCGTCCACCCCCAGAGCGTCGTGCATGGGCTCGTCGAGCTCGTGGATGGGGCGACCGTGCTGCAGGCCGCGCCGACGGACATGCGCATCCCGATCCTGGGCGCCCTGTCGGCGCCCGAGATAGTCCCCGGCGAACACTCGCCGGTCGACCTCGCCGCTCTGGGGGAGCTGTGCTTCGAGCCCGTCGACCACCAACGTTTTCCGGCCCTCGAGCTGGCTTATCGCGCCGGAGCGGCCGGAGGAACCCATCCATGTGCCCTGAACGCTGCGAACGAAGTAGTGGTGCAAGCGTTCCTTGCCGGCTCGATCCCGTTCACCGCCATCCCGGCCGTCGTCGAATCCGTCCTCGACCGGCACGAGGGCGGGGACGCGGACACGCTGGATGCGGTTCTGGAGGCAGACGAACGCGCCCGAACCGTGGCTCGCGCCCTAATAGATGAGGCCCCGACGGTCGATAAGACGGGAAATGGGTAACCACAAGAAAGCGTTAGGAATGAAGTTGTGAGCTTAGGGATCTGGCTGTTCATCCTCGCCCTGCTGGTCGTCATCATGATCCATGAGGCCGGCCACTTCACCATGGCCAAGCTCTTCAACTTCAAGGCAACGAAGTTCTTTCTAGGATTCGGTCCCACCCTGTGGTCGTTCACGAAAGGCGAGACCGAGTATGGGGTGAAGGCCATCCCCGCGGGCGGCTTCGTGAAGATCGTCGGAATGAACCCCTACGAGGAGGTGCCACCCCAGGACCGGGCGCGCTCTTACGAGAACAAGCCCGCGTGGCAGCGGACGATCGTGCTCGTCGCGGGGTCGGCTACACACTGGATCGTTGCGTTTCTGCTCTTGCTGTTCGCCGCGCTTGCCATCGGATTTCCGGCGGGATTGAGCAACCGGCTCGAGGCGGTTACCGCGGCCAGCGCCGCGGATGAAGGCGGGCTCCTGGCCGGGGACGAGATCGTTGCCGTGGATGGCACCGAAACGCAGTCCTGGAGCGTGATCCGCGAGTTCATACGCGATCACGGTGGGGAACGTGCCGAGTTCACCGTTGTGCGCGACGGCGAGACGCGTACCTTCACGACGACCCTGTCGCGCGGGATCTCCAACGAGGACGGCTTGATCGTCGCGGAAGCCGGACCCGGAGAGCAACTCCGGCCCTTGAAGGAGGGTGAGGAGGTCGTCGGGTTCTTCGGAGTGGAGCCGTCGATCCGCTACGAGACCGAACCGTTCCCCCATGCGATCGGAACCGCGGCCGTTTACACGGGGCGTGCCACCGTCGAGGCCGTCAAAGGCGTCGGGGACGTGGGAAGCATGATCTTCGGCGGCCGGCTCATCGACGCGCTCACGGGCGAAGGCACGCGCGAGGCCGACGGCGAGAGTCCCGTCGGGGTTGTCGGCGCGGGCCGGATCGCCAGCGAGATCGTCGCGAGCGGGCAGTACCTGAACTTCATCGGATTCATCGTGAGCTTCACGATCTTCATCGGGCTAATGAACCTGCTGCCGCTCCCGCCCCTGGACGGCGGGCACCTTGCTGTTGTCGCCTGGGAATCGGTCACGGGACGCAAGGTGGACGTTCGCAAACTCATCCCCATCGCCGCCGCGGTCATCTCGTTCTTCGTGATCATCTTCATCGCGGTGCTGTACCTCGACATCGCTCGTCCGATCAAGGTGCCGTTCTAGGCGGCGGCTCAAGCCTAGAGGTCGAGAGACCTCGGCCCCCCTACACTGAAGTCATGTACGAGAGACGCAAGAGCAGACGCATCTATGTCGGACCCGTCGCGATCGGTGGCGGAGCCCCCGTGTCGATCCAGTCCATGACCGTCACGAAGACCGACAACGTCGAGGCGACCCTGATCCAGGTGCACGAGCTGGCCACGCAGGGGGCCGACATCGTGCGCGTCGCGGTACCTCATGAAGCCGACGCACTGGCCCTGGCCACCATCGTGGAGCAGGGCGGCGTGCCGATCATCGCCGACATCCATTTCTCAGTGCGGCTCGCGATGCTCGCTATCGAAGCGGGTGTTCACGGCCTTCGGCTCAACCCCGGCAACATGCGCAACCCCGCTCACATCAAAGAGGTGGCCGACGCGGCCAAGGAGCGCAACATCCCCATCCGCATCGGAGTCAACGCGGGGTCCCTCGACAAGAAGCTCGTGGCGAAGTACGGACGGCCAACCGCCGAGGCCCTGGTCGAGAGCGCCCTGTACGAGATCGGATTGCTGGAGGAGCACGGTTTCCGGGACATCAAGGTGTCCGTGAAACACCAGAACGTTCCCGAGATGATCGCCGCTTACCGGCAACTGGCCGAGCTGACCGACGTTCCGCTGCATCTCGGCGTGACCGAGGCTGGAACCCCCAAGCAGGGGGTCGTGAAGTCCTCGATCGGCCTCGGCACGCTTCTCGCGGAGGGGATCGGGGACACCATCAGGGTCTCGCTCACCGCCGAGCCGGTCGAGGAGGTCAAGCTGGGTAAGCAGATCCTCCAGACACTCGGACTCCGCGAGGTCGGCTTCGATCTGGTGGCCTGCCCCTCCTGTGGGCGAGCCGAGCTCGACGTGTTCAAGCTGGCGAACGAGGTCGAGGCGGCCATCGAGAAGATGGATCTCCCCCCCATGCAGATCGCGGTGATGGGCTGCGAGGTGAACGGGCCCGGTGAGGCTCGGGACGCCGATATCGGGATCGCGGCGGGCCCAGGACGTGGGCTTCTGTTCGCCAAAGGGAAGCAGATCGGCTGGGTGCCGCACGACAAGCTGGTCGAGGCGCTACTCGAGCAGGCCCAAAAGGTGGCCGACGAGATCCGATCCGAGGGCGGGTCCGAGGACGGCGACGTTCAGGTTCTGAAGGGGGCCGGTCGTCGCCAGTCCCTCATGTCGATCGGGATGACCCCGGCCGACGAGGTCTAGCGGGTCCTACCTGCGGCCCGCGTTGGGGCGCTTGCCGTGGTTCGCCTTGTTCTTCCGCTTCGTGCGCCGCTTGCGTGCTCGCTTGGCCATGAACGCCCTTTCGTCTTGCGGATCTCGTGCCCACGGTGGTGGGGCCGGTCGCTTTCTTAACATGCTTTCAGGCCGACCAACCCCCTGTGCTAAACTCAAAAAGCCGCTCTGAGCAGGGGTTTCGCTGTCGCTCGGGTGGTGGGACCGAGGCTTAGGTTAGAGCCCCTCTAGCGAGGGGCTTGTTCTTTGAGGGAGACGTGGCATGGGGGCGCTCGAGGAGGTCATCGACCTCGCAGAGTCCATCGCGCGCCGCCGATCCCTTCGTCTCTGGGACGTCGAGCTGGGAGGCCAGCCGGGCCGCACGATCGTCCGCGTGTTCGTGGACGGAGAGGAGGGCGCCGTGGATCTCGACACCGTCGCGCTCGTCTCCAATGAGATCTCGCGGGGTCTCGACCTGCGCGACCCGATCCCCGGCCGGTACACGCTCGAGGTTTCATCCCCGGGGCTCGAACGAACCCTTCGACGTCCGGATCATTTCGCCCGCTCCGTCGGCCGGACCGTCGTGGTCAAGACGAAAGAGAAGCTGGTAGGCGATAGCCACCGGATCGATGGGGTGATCGTGGGGGCCGAGGAGGCAGTGGTTGTGATCGCAGCGGCCGACCGGGAAGTGGACGTGCCGTACGACTCGATCAGATCAGCAAGAACGGTATTCGAATGGAGTTGACATGAAGATCCCAATGGACTCGCTGCGCGACGTCGTGAGGGAGCGAGGCATAGGCGAGGAAGCGCTCGTTGAGGCCATGGAGAGAGGCCTTGCGTCCGCTTACCTACGCATGACCAACGCCGATGACACTCGTCGAGCTCGCGCGATCATCGATCCCGAGACGGGCGATATCACCGTGTTCGCACAGGACGTCGAGCTCGAAGACGACGGCGACGACTACACCGTTCTGAAGGAATGGGAGGACACCCCCGGCGACTTCGGACGCATCGCCGCCCAGACGTTCAAGCAGGTGATCCTTCAAAGCCTGCGCGAGGCGGAACGCGACCAGACGTTCGGCGAGTACTCCGGTCGCGAGGGCGACATCGTCACGGGGATCGTGCAACAGCAGGACCACCGGTACACGATCCTCGATCTCGGTAAGACCGAGGCCCTCATGCCTCCCGCCGAGCAGATCCCTCACGAGCGCTACGAGCACGGGATGCGCCTCAAGGCTTACATCGTCGAGGTTCGAAAGTCGGCGCGCGGCCCTCAGATCATCGTGTCCCGGACCCACCCGGGGCTGATCAAGAGGCTCTTCGAGCTCGAGGTTCCGGAGATCCTCGATGGTGTGGTCGAGATCCGGGCCGTCGCACGCGAACCGGGACACCGGTCGAAGATCGCCGTGGTGTCGCTCGATCGCAACGTCGACCCCGTCGGCGCGTGTGTCGGCTCCAAGGGTTCGCGCGTCCGCATGGTCATGAACGAGTTGCGCGGCGAGAAGATCGACATCATCAAGTGGACGGAGGCGGTCGAAGAGTTCGTGGCCAATGCATTGTCGCCGGCCAAGGTGAAAGAGGTGCGCATCCAGGATGCGGGCCAGACGGCTCTCGTCATCGTGCCGGACTACCAGTTGTCGCTTGCGATCGGCAAAGAGGGTCAGAACGCCAGGCTCGCAGCGCGGCTGACGGGTTTGCGGGTCGACATCAAGTCCGAGTCCCAGATCAAGGCGGGCGAGGAGGCGGCGGCTCGTTCGGCGGCACAGGCCACCGCCGCTACCGAAGGGGCCGAGGCCGAGGATGTGCCGGAGACCGATGAAGCGGCCGAGGCGGCAGCCCAGGAAAACGCGGAACCGGCCGAGGCCGCCCCCGTGGGGCAGGAGCCCGCGGCTGCTGCCGACGAGGTCGTGGTTGCTGAAGAGGAGGCGAAGTCCTAAAAGCCCTCGGCGGGCGCTGGGACTAAGATGGCAAACGCTCCGATCCGGACCTGTGCCGGGTGCCGGCGCAGGCGCCCGCAGTCGGAACTGATCCGGGTGGTCCGGGGGCCGGATGGGGTCGTGAGTTTGGATCGAGGCGCCGCCGTTCGGGGAGCATCGGGAGCGTCCGCCACCGGACGGAGCCCCGGACGAGGTGCGTACGTCTGCGCGGACGGTTCGTGCATCGAGCGGGCCCTCCGGACGGGTGCCTTCGTGCGAGCGCTGGGGCGGCACGGACTCGAGCTGGCCCAGGACCTCAGAGCGGCGATGAAGAACCGAGTTTAGGAAAGAAGGAAAGGAACGGATGGCAAAGCCCAGGGTGCACGAGATCGCTAAAGAGCTCGGGCTCTCCTCCAAGGAGGTGCTGGCGCACCTCGACGAGATCGGAGATCCGGCCACGAGCCACTCCTCGACCATCGACGAGGAAGTGGCCGATCGCGTGCGTGCGGACCTTGGCAATGGGTCTAAGGCACCGGGTACGAAGACCACGGCCAAGAAGAAGTCGACGGCTAAGAAGACCACGGCCAAGCCGACGGCGAAGAAGACCACGGCCAAGCCGAAGGCGCCGGCCGCGCCGGCCCCCGCAGCCAAGTCGACGAAGAAGACGGTTGCCGCGCCGGCCCCCGTGGAGACGCCCGCCGCTCAGGAGCCGGCCCCCGCGGAGACGCCCGCCGCTCAGGAGCCCGGTCGTCCGGTGGCGCCCGAGCCGGTCGCCGTCGAGCCCGCGACGGAGGCTCCAGCTCCCTCGGGGTCCACTCCGATCACCGTGCACCGCGGTATCACCGTCCAGGACTTCGCAGCCAAGGTCGATCGCTCACCGGCCGAGATCGTGAAGGTGCTGTTGGGCCTCGGCGAGATGGTCACGGTCACGCAGTCGATGAGCGACGAAGCGGTCGAGCTGGTCGCCGAGGAGCTCGGTATCTCCATCGCGGTCGTCGATCCGGCTCAGGAAGAGCTGGCGGCAGCGTCCGGCATCGAAGACGAGGACGTCGACGAATCCGAGCTGGTCGTTCGCCCTCCGGTCGTGACCGTCATGGGGCACGTCGATCACGGCAAGACCTCGATCCTCGACGGCATTCGAAGCGCCGACGTTGCCGGAGGCGAGGCGGGCGGCATCACGCAGCACATCGGTGCGTATCGCGTCCGGCACAACTCGCGCGAGGTGACCTTCATCGACACCCCCGGTCACGAGGCTTTCACCGCCATGAGGGCCCGAGGAGCCCAGGTCACCGACGTCGCAGTCCTGGTGGTCGCGGCCGATGACGGGGTCATGCCGCAGACGGTCGAGGCGATCGACCACGCGAAAGCCGCCGGCGTCCCCATCGTCGTGGCGGTCAACAAGATCGATCGTCCGGAAGCTGACCCCACGCGCGTTCGCCAGCAGCTCTCCGATCATGGATTGCTTCCCGAGGAATGGGGGGGCGACACCGTCTTCGTGGATGTCTCCGCCAAGCAGCGAACGAATCTAGATGGCCTTATCGAAATGATCCTGCTGGCGGCCGACGTCGGATTGGATCTTCGCGCGAACCCCAATGCGCTGGCGAGCGGAAACGTCATCGAAGCTCACCTCGACAAAGGTCGGGGACCCGTCGCAACCGTGCTCGTCAAGAGGGGCACCCTGTTGCCGGGTGACCCGCTGCTTGCGGGCGTCGCATGGGGCCGCGTACGGGCCATGCTCGACGAGCGCGGCGAACAGACGGACGAGGCGGGACCGGGTCAACCGGTTCAGGTTCTCGGCTGGCAATCGATGCCTCAGGCCGGCGACGAGTTCCGAGTGATGGATGACGAGAAAGAGGCGCGGCAGTACGCGTCCGAGCGCGAGCAGCACCGCCGCGCAGCCGAACTGGTCGCCCATAAGGGTGCTTCGTTGACCCAGTTGCTCGTCGCCACCCAACAGGGCGAGGTCCCGGAGTTGAACCTCGTGCTGAAAGCCGACATGCAGGGGACCGTCGAGGCGCTGGACGATCAGCTGGCGAAGCTCGATCAATCGCTCGTGACGATCAACGTTCTGCGACGGGGAGCCGGCGCCATCACCGAGAACGACATCACACTGGCTCAGGCCTCCGATGCGATCGTCATCGGATTGGGCGTGGTGCCCACGGGCCAGGCTCGTCAGCTCGCCGAGGACTCCGGCGTCGATATCCGCACCTACCGCGTCATCTACCAGGCCATCCAGGAGATCGAGGCGGCTGCCAAGGGGATGCTCGGACCGGAGACCCGTGAGGTGTCCCTGGGCCAGGCCGAGGTGCGGGCCACCTTCCGTGTACCCCGGATGGGCGTCGTGGCCGGCTGCATGGTGACCGATGGCGTCATCCGCAGGAACGCCCGCGCCCGGCTCGTGCGCGATGGCACGGTCGTGTACGAGAGCAACATCGGTTCCCTCCGCCGGTTCAAGGACGACGTCCGCGAGGTCGCGACCGGGTACGAGTGCGGGATCGGCATAGACGGTTACCAGGACGTCAAGGAGGGAGACGTCATCCAGGCCTTCGAGATCCAGGAAGTCCCGAGGTAGACAGACTCTTCCCATGTTCATCGGGGTGGCGCGTTACGAGATATTCATCCCCGCGAGCGGCTCCCTGAAAGACAAGCGTCAGGTCCTGAGGGCCATCTCCAGTGCGGTACGCAACAAGTTCAACGTTGCGATAGCCGAGGTCGAGTACCAGGATCTATGGCAGCGAGCGGCTTTCGGGGTCAGCTGCGTCGCCGAATCTGGCGGGCATTGCCGTCGGGTGCTCCAGGAAGTCGAAAAGGCGATCGCGCGTTCCTCATTGGATGGAGCCGAGATCGTTGCCCGTTCCATCGAGGTCCTCTCGTTCGAGGACCTCGAGCCCTGACAGCGATGAGAGCGAGATGAGTCAACGAACCGAGAGAGTCGAGAAACTGGCACGCCAGGTGCTGGGCGAATCGATAGGCGAGTTGAAGGATCCACGGATCGGTTTCGCAACCGTAACGCGGGTTCGGATCACCACCGATCTCCGCCATGCCCGCGTGCTCGTCAGCGTCCTGGGGGACGAGACGGAGCAGGACGCGACGATCGCCGGCCTCAATAGCGCGAAACCCGTCCTACGGGCGGAACTCGGCCGACAGGTGCGGATGAAATACCTTCCTGAGCTGACCTTCGAACTCGACAGGGGAACTGAGACGGCGGAACGAGTCGAGAAGCTACTGCACGAGATCGATCGCGAACGGAAGGGCGAATAGATGCGCTGGGACGTCGACGATTGGGATGCCACCGTGGAGACCCTGCGTTCGGCTACGGCTGCGACGCTTGCCTGTCACGTGAACCCCGACGGCGATGCACTCGGGTCGCTTCTCGCCACTCATCTGGGTCTCACGAAGCAGGGAGTGGAGTCGACGCCCACGTGGGGAACGAGCCCGGCGAAGATACCGTTCGCGTACACGTGGATCCCGGGCGCGCAGGACATCGTGCAACCCGAGGAGGCATCGGCCTCTGACCTGTTCATCGCTCTCGATTGCGGGGCCGCCGATCGGTTGGGCGACCTCGAAGGTCCCGCGCGCGCCTCGAAGCGTCTGATCAACGTGGATCACCACCCGGGGAACGAGAACTTCGGGCACCTCAACGTCGTGGTGCCCGACGCATCCTCGACCGCGGAGCTGATGGCGGGCCTCCTTCAAGACGCAGGGGTCGAGCTCGACCGGGACATAGCGACGTGTTTGTACGCGGGCATCGTCACCGACACCGGGCGCTTCCAGTACTCGAACTCCACCCCCTCGACCCTTCGACTGGCGGCGGATCTGCTCGAGTACAACGTGCCGGCCCCCGCGATCGCACAGGAGGTGTTCGAGTCATCACCCTTCGCGTACCTGAAGCTCGTCGGGCACGTCCTGGAGCGGGCGGTTCTCCACCCGGAGGCCAGCTTCGTCTATTCGTGGTTCACGCGCAGCGATCTCGAGGAATCGGGAGTCGATATGGACGAGACCGAGAAGCTCATCGATCTCGTGCGCTCGACACGGGACGCGGACGTCGCCGCGATGTTCAAGGAACAGGCGGACGGTCGCTGGAGGGTGAGCATGAGGTCCAAGAGCGGAGTGAGTGTCGGGGCCCTGGCGCGCTCCCGGGGAGGTGGCGGTCACGAGCTGGCCGCGGGCTTCACCGCACCCGACCTCGAGGGCACGGTGGCCTCCTTGCTCGACGAGCTTCGCGGAGCAGCGTGACGGACGGGGTGCTGGTGGTCGACAAGCCCGCGGGCATGACCTCACACGATGTGGTCGACGAGGTGCGGCGGAGGCTGCACGAGCGCAGGGTGGGACACGCGGGGACACTGGATCCGGACGCGACCGGCATCCTCATCCTCGGGATCGGGAAGGCGACCCGCTTCCTCTCCTACGCACAGGCGTCGCACAAGCGTTACTTGGCGGTGGCCCGATTCGGAACTACGACGACGACTCAGGACGCCGCCGGTGAGGTGCTCGAGGACAAGGCCGCGGACGTCACGCACAAGGACGTCGAGGATGCGTTACCGGCCTTCACGGGATCTCTGCAACAGATCCCGCCCATGGTGTCGGCGGTGAAGGTCGGGGGCGAGCGTCTCTACAAGAAAGCTCGTCGGGGAGAGAACGTAGAGCGGGCCCCGCGGGCGATCGAAGTCGAATCCCTTGTTCTCCTCGACTTCACACCGGGCGACCGGCCGGAGGCAACGCTCGACATCGTGTGTTCCGGCGGTACCTACGTGCGGACGTTGATCCACGACCTGGGGCAGAGCCTCGGTTGCGGAGCCCACATGGCGTCGCTGCGCCGGACCGAAGCCGGCGGGTTCACGGAGGCCGACGCGGTGGCGCTCGAGTCCGTCGCCGGCGAGACGGTGCTGCCGATGGGAGAGGTCGTACGCGAGCTCGATCGTCTCGAGATATCCGAGGACGACGCGGTCAGGGTCGGCCACGGTCGCCCTCTCGATCAGACGGACGTTCAGGTTCGAGCTCCGGTCGCGGTCATGCGCGATGGGCGTCTGCTCGCGGTGTACCGGCCCGAGGGCGACATGTTGGTCGCGGATCGAGTGGTGCCCGAGTGATCACCGCCGTCGGGCTCAACGCCCTCTCGACGCCCGAAGGATCCGTGGTGACGATCGGCACGTTCGATGGCGTGCATGTGGGTCATCGCACGCTCATCGCGCGCACTAAGGACGAGGCCGCGACGCGCGGCCTTCCCTCCGCCGTCGTCACCTGGGATCGGCACCCGAACGCGACGCTCCGTCCCGATGCGGTTCCGCTGCTGCTCTCGACGCCGGAACGGAAGGTGGAGCTGATCGAAGAGCTGGGTGTGGACATCCTCCTGGTCCTCCCGTTCGACCGCGAGCTGTCGCACTGGCCCCCGGAAAGATTCGTACGCGACGTCCTCGTGAACGGTCTTGCGGCGCGAGCGGTACTGGTCGGGCAGGGGTGGCGCTTCGGCCACAGGGCGGCAGGCGATGTCGCGCTGTTGTCCGAGCTCGGCGTGAACCTCGGTTTCGATGCCGAAGGGGTTCCGTTGGTGACCGTTGCAGGGGGGCCCGCGTCCTCCAGCCGGGTGCGGGATCGGATCTCCGCCGGGGACATGGAGCTGACACGGACGCTTCTCGGGCGCCCGTTCGCGCTGGAGGGCCGCGTGGTTGCCGGCGACGATCGGGGAGCCTCGCTGGGATATCCGACCGCCAACGTGACTTTGGACCCGACGATCGCGACGCCTCCTCGTGGCATCTATGCGGGCCGGGCGAAGGTCGAGGGCCTGGCCTATCCCGCGGCGATCAGCCTCGGCGTCAAGCCCACCTTCGGCGGGGACCCGGAGCTGTCGCCGCTGGTGCTGGAGGCCTTTTTGCTCGACTTCGAAGGGGACCTCTACGGGGCCGACCTGCGGATCGAGTTCCTCGAGCGACTGAGAGATGAGCTCAAGTTCGACAACGTGGACGAGCTGGTGGCCCAGATGGACCGAGACGTGACCGCCACGCGGCGGCTTCACGACCGCCCGGAGGCCGTCTGACCTGCTACCATGAGCGGGCCCGTGTGGCGAGAAGTCTCCGCCCGGGCCCTCCCAGCACGGCATCTAGAGAAGCGTCCACGGATGGCATCTACCAAGAGGAGCACGGATCACGCCCATGGGCCTTGTGAAAGAAGAGAAACAGAACATCATGGCGGACAACGCCCGTAGCGACGGGGACACAGGTTCTCCCGAGGTGCAGGTGGCGGTCCTTACCAAGCGGATCTCCGATCTGACCGAACACCTCAAGACCCACTCGAAGGACCACCACTCCCGCAGAGGGTTGCTGGTGATGGTGGGCCGGCGTCGTCGACTGCTCGACTACCTACGCCGGGAAGACGTCGAACGCTACAGGACGCTGATCGCAAAGCTCGGTCTCCGCAGATAAGCAGGAGCGTGAGACCGCCAGGCGGATCCTCACGTCAACCAATGAAGACGCAAGGAGAGGCGCCTCAGGGGTCGGTTATCAGTTGCAAGCTCGCCCGAACGAGCGGGCTTGCAACTGAGAATCGGCCCACCCGGCTCCTCTCCTTGGCCACGAAGTCCGGTGCCTGGTGGCACCGGGCCAGATCCCAAGGAGGGATTTCCATATGAATCCGGAAGGCACATTCGTCGAACGAAAGATCGGCGACGAGGTATTCCGTATCGAGACCGGCAGGATCGCCGGTCAGGCGAACGGCGCAGTGCTTGCGTCCGTGGGCGAGACGACGGTCATCGCCGCCGCCACATCGTCGGACCCAAGAGGGGCCGGCGACTTCTTCCCGTTGACCATCGACGTCGAAGAACGCATGTACGCCGCCGGCAAGATCCCCGGCAGCTTCTTCCGTCGTGAAGGTCGTGCGAGCGAGAAGGCCATCCTGAACGCCCGCTTGATCGACCGGCCGCTGCGCCCATCGTTCCCCGATGGTTTTCGCCACGAGGTCCACTGCGTGGTCACCGTTCTCGCGGTCGATGACGAGAACCCGGTGGACATACTCAGCGTCAACGCCGCATCGGCGGCTCTTGCGCTGTCCGACCTCCCCTTCGAGGGCCCCGTTGGTTGCGTCCGGGTCTCGCACATCGACGGGGACTGGGTCGCGAACCCCGGCTACGAGGAGCAGGAGCGAGCCACGATCGAGGTCGTCGTAGCGGGCCGGGTCAACGATGCCGGTGAGGTCGACATCATGATGATCGAGGCCGGAGCTTCCGAGCGCTTGTTCGATCTCGTAGGGGACGGCGCCACGCCCCCCGACGAGGAGCTGCTGGCCGACGGCATCGAGTTCTCGAAGCCTTATATCGCCGACACGATCGCCCTTCAGAACGAGATCGTCGAGCAAGCCGGCAAGCCCAAGGGCTCCATCTCGGGTGAGAACCCAGATTTCCCTCTGTTCGTCGACTACAGCGACGACATCATGGAGCGCGTGAAGGCCGAGGTCGAGAACGAGCTGCGGGATGCGGTAGCCATCACGGTCAAGGCCGAGCGCCGTTCCAAGTTGAGCGACCTCGGAGATCGCGCTATCGAGAAGCTTGCGGTGGACTTCCCCGAGCAAGAGGGAGCCATCAAGGCGGCCCTGCGATCGCTGACGAAGTCTCTGGTCCGTCGCCGGATCCTCGACGAGAACGTCCGGCTGGACGGTCGCCAGACCGACGAGGTTCGGCCCATCTGGACCCAGGTGGGCGTCATCCCACGGGTGCACGGCTCCGGCCTCTTCACCCGGGGCGAGACCCAGGCGCTCTCGATGACCACCCTGGGCATGCAGCGTCTGGAGCAGATGATCGACGACCTCTCCCCGCAGGACAGCAAGCGCTACATGCACCACTACAACTTCCCTCCCTACTCGACGGGTGAGGCGGGATTCATGCGGGGGCCCAAGCGCCGCGAGATCGGTCACGGCGCGCTGTCCGAGAAAGCCATCCTGCCGGTGATCCCGACCAGCGATGAGTTTCCCTATGCGATCCGGGTTGTTTCCGAGATCCTCTCCTCGAACGGCTCTACGTCAATGGCCAGCGTGTGCGGGTCGTCTCTATCCCTCATGGATGCGGGCGTTCCCCTTCGTGGCGGTAAGCACGTCGGAGGTGTGGCGATGGGGCTCGTGGCGGACGGCGATCGCTTCGTTCCGCTGACGGACATCCTCGGGGACGAGGATGCCTTCGGTGACATGGACTTCAAGGTCGCCGGCCCCGAGAACATGGTGACGGCCCTACAGCTCGACACGAAGATCTCGGGCGTTCCCGCCGAAGTGTTGCGGGACGCGTTGATGGCGGCCAAGAAAGCTCGTCTAGAGATCATCGACAAGATGAACGAAAGCCTCACGGAGCCTCGCGAGGAGCTTGCGCCCACGGCGCCACGAGTGATCGCGATGAAGGTGCCCGTCGACAAGATCGGCGAGGTCATCGGCCCGAAGGGCAAGAACATCAACATGATCACGCAAACGACCGGTGTCGAGATCGACATTGAGGACGACGGCACGATCCGGATCGGCTCCACCGACCAGGAATCCGCCGAGCGCGCCGCCAGCATCATCGATGAGATCGCGAACCCCCGTATCCCCGAGATCAACGAGCGCATCAACGGCTCGGTGGTGAAGACCACGACCTTCGGAGCGTTCGTCAACATCTCGCCGGGACGCGATGGCCTGGTTCACATCAGCAAGCTCGGTGAGGGCCGCATCGATCGCGTCGAGGACGCGGTCAAGGAAGGCGAATCGATCGAGGTCGAGGTCACCGACATCGACAGCCAGGGCAAGATATCGCTCACACCGGTTGCATGGCTCGAGCGTCAGGTCGCGCAGGGTAAGACGCTCGACGAGGCGCGTGCTGCGGCAGCCAGCGGTGGCGGTGGTGGCAGCCGGGGTCCACGGCGCGACGGCGACCGCGGCCGCGAGCGCGGAGGACGCGATCGCGGTGACAGTCGAGGCGGGCGCGGGCCGGGCGGTCCGCGCCGCGAGAGGGCCCCTCGCCGTGAGGGAGACACCTAGTCTCGGGATAGTCCGAGTCCAATAGATCGGGAGAATGCCTACGTGAGGTTCGAGCAGACCACCCTCGATTCGGGGGCGACAGTGGTGACCGAAACGATGTCCGAGGTGCGATCCGTATCCGTCGGCTTCTGGTTCGACGTGGGTGCCCGCGACGAACCGGACGCGCTGGCGGGGACCTCGCATTTCCTCGAGCATCTGTTGTTCAAGGGAACACCATCCCGGTCCGCCAAGGACATAGCCGACGCATTCGATGCCGTGGGCGGAGACGTGAATGCGTTCACCGGCAAGGAGTACACGTGCTACTACTCGCGTGTTATCGATGACGATCTTCCGATCGCGCTCGATGTACTGGCCGACATGATCACCAGTTCGGTGCTGGATCCGGACGAGCTCGAGTCGGAACGCCGGGTCATCCTCGAAGAGATCGCGATGCACGAGGACGCCCCCGATGAGCTGGTTCACGACCTCTTCTATCGCGAGATGTACGACGGACATGCTCTCGGCCGGCCGGTCCTCGGCTACAACGAGACCATCTCGGCGGTACAGCGAGATCGCGTGGCCGACTACTGGCGTGAGCGGTATGGAACGAGCAACCTGGTAGTGGCCGCCGCGGGTCATCTCGACCACGCCGCCTTGGTGGCGCGAGTGGACGAACTGTTCGACTC
>JALZJQ010000104.1 GCA_030859685.1 Actinomycetota bacterium
ACGAGGTTGGACGGCTGGGGACGACTTTCAACGAGATGACTGCATCTCTCCTCGGCTTGACCGGGGATCTTCGGGAAGCTGCTGCCGAAGAGCAGCGGCTCCGCACGCGCATCGAAACGATCATGGCCTCGATGGCCGACGGGCTTGTCGCGGTGGGGGGAGATGGAAAGGTCCTGGCCTTCAACCCGGAGGCGGAAAGGCTGACGGGTGTCCGCGCCGAAGAGGCTATCGGGGGTGATGTGGAAGAGGTCCTGGTTACGAGCACCGGCGACGAGGACAGGAGCTCCTTGATCCTCGCGGACCTGCAGGAGGGCGTTCCGCTGGAGGTGCTCTTGGTGCGCCCAGACGACGAGAAGATGCCGATCGCGATAACGACGGCTTTCCTTCGCGACGATGACGAGGTGGTCGGCGCGGTAGCCGTGTTGCGCGACATCACCCGAGAGCGTGAGGTCGAACGGATGAAGTCCGAGTTCCTGTCCAACATCTCGCACGAGCTTCGAACACCACTGACACCGATCCGTGGATACGCTGAGATCCTCGGCGGCCCCGACGTACCTCCGGAGAAGGCTGCGCAATTCGCGCGCGGCATAGTGGATTCCACCGCGCGCCTCGAACGGATCGTTGAGCTGCTGCTCGACTTCTCGGCCCTCGAGGCAGGACGCCTCCAGCCACGGAACAGGCCGGTGCCTATCGATCAGGTGATCGGTGCTCTAGCTGAGAAATGGTCCGGGCGGAGCTCGCGGCACGAGGTCGTGGCCGAGGTCGAAGGGGCACTGCCGGAGGTGATCGGCGATGAACGGCTTCTGCGCCGCAGTCTCGAGGAGGTCCTCGACAACGCGATCAAGTTCTCGCCCGACGGAGGCACGATACGGCTCGCCGTCAAGGCAGGGGAGAACGGCCCTCTACTGCACGATCGTCGAGACGATCGCGGCCTCTTTCGAAGCGGTATCGAGCTCACGGTCGCAGACGAGGGGATCGGCATGGCGGCGGAGGACCTCCCCAAGATCTTCTCGGACTTCCATCAGCTGGATGGGTCCGCAACCCGGTCCTACGGGGGCCTGGGCCTGGGTTTGGCGTTCGTACAGCGCATAATCGAGGCTCACAGCGGTTCCGTCGAGGTCGAGAGCGTGCTGGATCGGGGCACGGTGGTGAAGATCCTGATCCCGGCCCGACGGCGCGACGGCGAACGGTAAGGCGCTCTAGGCTGGCCATTGGGATTCAAGCCACCTAACGGACGAACCGACAATCGGGCAGGGGATGAAGAAAACAGCCGCCGCGATCGCCATGTGTCTGTTGTCCGCCGGGTGCGGACTCTTTTCCGATTCCGATTCTCTGGCCGAGATGACGGTCAGGAGGAGCTCCGGTTCGGTTTCGATCCAGCGCGGCGAAGAGACGTTCGACGTCGTCGATACCGCCTCGCTGGAGCCTGGAGACATCATCACGACGGAAGGCGACGCACGAGCCGAGCTGCGGCTCGAGGGCGATCGAGCTATCGGACTTGGCGGTGGCGGGGAGTTCCGTGTTGGGGATGGACGCAGCCTCGAGGCTCTCGATGGAGGCCGGCTCCTCGCACGCGTTGCCGAGACGACGAAGATCCTGGTCGGCGACGTCAGTGTGATCTCTTCAAAGGGAGTCTTCAGGATCGACCGAGGTCGGGCTTCCGCGCGCGTCGGCACATATAGAGGCGCCGCGAGGTTAGAGGCTCCTGGACAGACTGCTGTCGCGGTCGAGGCCCTGCACCAGGCTTCGCTCACCGCCGGAGAATTGCAGCGAGCAAAGCCTTATCGCTTGTCTTACGCGGACCCGTGGGACTCCCTGCTGCTGGCTGACGTGATCCGCCTGGACAAAGAGGTGAACACCCTTGGCGTTGCCGTGTCACGACAGATCGGACGGGGCCGTCTCGATCGCGGGTACTTCCGCCGCCTGGCCGATCGCGACGTCGGGTTCATGCGCAAGTTCATGTCGTCCTCGAACGCCGACCTCTTGATCGGCTTCGCCATCGCTCGCTCGGTCGATGGGGACCTGCCGGCTGCGTTCAAGCGTGCGTTCAAGTTGTTCGGAGACGGAGCGCAGTGGGGCGTCGCCGCCACGCTTCTGGGAGCGCGACCGGATGCCGTGGTTGCGAGCCTCGAGAAGAGCATCCTGTCCACGGGCGCGCTTGCGGCGGCCCTCGGAGAGGGCGCCGGCGAACGGGGCGACGGGCCACTTGCCGCCTCGAGCGGAGCATCGGCGTCGGGGACTTCACCCGCCCAGCCGGCCTCCTCTTCGTCGGATGGCAGCGGGTCCCCGAGCGACGGCTCGGGCGGCTCCGGGCCGGGCGGCTCCGGGCCGGGAGAAGGAGGCGATGGTGGAGGCGATGGTGACGGCGATGGTGGAGGCGATGGTGACGGCGATGGCGGAGGTGGAGGCGACGACGGCGGCTGCGACAACCTCATCGATTGCTCGATCGAAGAGCTCCCGCTGCCCAGCATCTCTCCACTGATCGACGAGCTGCCTCTCGACGGCCAGGGTCCATGATCGCCCGCCCGCCGGTGGTCCTCGTCGCGGAGGACGATCCGAGCGTTCGATTGACTCTCCAGTTCATCCTCGAGATCGAGGGGTTCGAGGTTCTATTCGCCGAGAACGGAGAGGAAGCGCTGGCCGTTGCGCGTAGCTCCTTGCCCGACCTGATCCTGCTCGACCAGCTGATGCCCCTGATGGGGGGAAAGCAGGTTCTCGGACACCTGCGAAGAGCGGATGAGACGAGCGGGATCCCCGTATTCGTCATGACGGGCATGGAACTCGATTCCTCACCGGAGTGGGAGGGCGTGACTTTCGTCGGGAAGCCTTTCGATCCGGACTACCTGCTGGACCGGATCAGGAACGTGCTGGAGCCT
This sequence comes from Actinomycetota bacterium, assembly GCA_030859685.1. Taxonomy (GTDB): domain Bacteria; phylum Actinomycetota; class CADDZG01; order CADDZG01; family WHSQ01; genus JACCXF01. The sequence continues at coordinate 2,877 of JALZJQ010000104.1, forward strand.
CTTAACTGACCAACCCGCTACGCTGATTCTCATGGCTCTCAAAGGCGCCCCGCCCAGAAGGCGCAGAAGGCGCGGGATCATCATCGCTCTGATCGTGATCTTCCTCCTTACCGCGACCTCTGTGGCGCGTTTCTACACCGACTTCCTCTGGTTCCAGGAGGTGGGCATCGAGTCCGTCCTCTGGAAGAGCATCGGAACGCAGCTGCTCCTCGGCATCATCGTCGGCGGTCTAGTTGCCGCCGTGCTGTGGCTGAATCTTTTTCTCGTCTCCAAGATCGCCCCCTCCTCCTATCGGGTTCCTCGGTTCGAGGTCGTCGGGCGCGAGGATCCGTTGGAGAGGTACCGGGAGAGCCTTCTCCCTTATGCGCGGTGGATGCGGCTCGGTATCTCGTTGTTCGTGGGTCTGCTGGCCGGATTCGGCGCGAGTTCGTCGTGGCGGACGTTCCTGCTATGGGTCAATCGTGTGAGCTTTGGAGAGACCGATCCTCAGTTCAACAAGGACATCGGCTTCTACTTCTTCGAGTTGCCCTTCTTCGACAACATCCTGTCGTGGCTGTGGTTCGCGCTGATCGCGTCGCTGCTGCTCGCTGCCGCGGCCCACTTCCTCTACGGCTCGATCCGACCCGATGCGGGCTGGTCGGGTGTCGCTTCGGGAGCCCTTGCACACATCTCCGTTCTCCTTGGGCTTCTGGCCCTCGTCAAGGCGGCGTCCTACTGGCTGGGCCGATACCAGTTGAACTTCTCGAGCAGAGGCGCCGTCATGGGGGCCAGCTACACGGATGTGAACGCGCAGTTGCTTGCGCTGAACCTTCTGATCATCATCTCGATCATCTCGGCCGTCCTGTTCCTCGTGAACATCCGCGTTCGGCGGTTGATCCTCCCCGCCGCAGCGGTGGGGGTGTGGCTCCTCGTGGTTGTGCTCGCCGGAGGCGTCTTCCCGTGGTGGGTACAGCGTTTCTCGGTTGGCCCCCAGGAGCCCGTGCGGGAAGCCCCGTACATCGATCGCAATATCGCTGCGACGCGTGAAGCGTTCGGGATAGACGAGGTCGAGTCCGAGCCCTACGACGCCAACGACACTCTCGGCAGCGAGGACATCGCGAGCAACGACGCCGTTCTGCAGAACGTCAGATTGTGGGACCCGGGCGTATTGAAGCTCGCCTACTCGCAGTTGCAGGCCTTACAGCCCTACTACCATTTCGACGACGTAGATATCGACCGCTATGAGGTCGGCGGTGAGATGCGGCAAGTATTGTTGTCTCCGCGGGAGTTGCTCCTGAGCGACATCCCGGAGGAATCTCAGACCTGGTCGAACCTGCATCTGCAATTCACTCATGGGTACGGGCTCGTTGCGAGCCTGGCCAACGAGACCTCGACGGCGGGACAGCCGGATTTCATCGTGAAGAACCTCCCCGGGGAAGTGGACGAGGAGGCGTCGGCCCTCGCCGTGGACCAGCCGGGTCTTTATTTCGGTGAAGCTTTCGCTCCCAGCGACTACTCCGTGGTCAATTCCGAACAGGAGGAGCTCGACTTCCAAGCCGCCGGGGAGCCCGAACGGACGCAGTACGAGGGCCAGGGTGGGATCAACGTTGGTGGTCTCTTGCGAAAGTTCGCGTTCGCGGTGCGAGAAGGAGATCCGAATCTCGTGCTGTCGAGTCTCATCACGAGTGACTCCAGGATCCTGATCTACCGCAACGTGCGGGACCGGGTGCTGCGCGTCGCGCCGTTCCTGTCGCTCGACTCCGACCCATATCTGGCGGCTGTGGACGGCCGGCTCGTGTGGATCCTGGATGCCTACACCTCCAGCCCCTGGTACCCGTACGGACAACGGTTCGCCGTGGACCAG
>JALZJQ010000121.1 GCA_030859685.1 Actinomycetota bacterium
GCTTCCTCGCGGGCCGCCAGCACGTTGGCGCGCTGCTCGCGCAGTGTGTAGACCTTCGCGCGATCCTGCTCGAGCCGGAGCTTCTGGGACGCGATCTGATTCTTGTTCGCCTCGACCTCCGCCCGGCGCTCGTCGGTGATCTCCTCGAGGCGCTGGATCTCGACGATCAGCTCCGAGTCAGTGTTCAACGCGGATTCGTAGTAGGTGAATCTCTCAACGAGGTCGCTGAAGTCTTCTGCGGAGAGCAAGCCATCCATCGGGGCCGAAGGGCCGGCGACGTATGCCGCCACCGCTCGGTCCTGGAACGTCTTCATCCGCGCTTCCAGTTGGGCCCGGTATTCGTCGAGTTGTTCCGAGAGGACCGTGAGACGTTGTTGCGCAGCGGTCAGCTCGGCGCGCACGTCGGCGATCTCGGAGTCGAGTCGTGCAACCTTGCCACTGAGTGTTTCGACCTCGCGCTCGGCCGCAGCGCGCTTCTCGTCGAGGGCCTGGACGCGCCGGGCCAGCGAATCTCCCTGCTGGTCCGTCTTCTCGATCCTCTTCTCGACCCTGTCTTGGCGCTCCTGGATCGAATCGAGGCGATCCTCGGGGCCCGCCGCAGCGGGAATGGCAAGCAGCGCCAGCGATGCCAGCGGGAGGAGGGCGATGAGACCCCGGCGCAAGCTCGAGCCGGGGTGGGATCTATTCATTAGCAACATATTCAACACCAGTCACAGAGGTAACGGAAGGAGCTTGAAGGCCCCCCAGTGGTGGTCGACCCCCCGGGGGCCCCCCTTTAGACCTCCAGGAAGCGCCGTAGGGCCAACATCGAGCCTACGATGCCGATCCCGGCCCCCACGAGGATCAGGAGGGCGAGCACCCACAGGATCTCACTGGTCGAGAACTCGAACACAGGGCCGAGGAACTGCAGGAAGTTCCCCACTCGCGAGAAGAGGAACTCGTTCGACAGCAGAACCACCACACCCGACACGAGAGCGCCGACCATGGCGGCGAACACCCCCTCGAGCATGAACGGGATACGGATGAACCAGTTGGTTGCACCCACCAGCTTCATGATCCCGATCTCATCCCGACGCGCGTAGATCGCGAGTCTGATCGTGTTCGCGATCAGGGCAGCTGCCGCGACCAGCAGGATCACTGACATGGCCAGCGTGATCGTCCGCAGCAAAGAGTTCACCTGTAGCAGGCGCTTGATGATGTCGCCGCCGAAGTTGACGGAGTCGACGCCGGGGGCGCCGCGGATGCGCGCCGCCACCAGTTGTGTGTAGTCGGCATCGGTGAGCTTGATCCGGAGAGAAGCCGGGAGCGAGTCTTTCGGCAACGTTTCGTAGAATTCAGGGTGATCCGCATACAGCTCCTTGAACTCCTCGAACGCCTCCTCCTTGGACACGTACGTGATGGCCTGCACCTCGTTCATGTTGGCGAGATCCGATTCGAGGTCCTCGGTCTCGTCGGGGGCGATGTCGTCGCGCAAGAAAGTCGAGATCTCGACCTTGGCCTCCCACCGCGAGGTGACGTTGTTGATCGTCAGGTCGAGGATGCGCACACCTCCCAGAAGGAGCAGGGAGATGGCGACCGTCGAGATGGCGGCCACCGTCATCAGCACGTTGCGCTTTAGGTTCGTGACCGTCTCGGACAAGAAGTAGTTCGCGCGCACGGCTAAGTCCCCACCCCGTAGATCCCGCGGCTCTGGTCCCTCACGACGTTCCCGCCCTCTAACTCGATGACTCGCCGGCGCATGGAGTCGACGATGGCATGGTCGTGCGTGGCCATGACGACGGTGGTCCCGGTGCGGTTGATCCGGTCGAGCAGGCGCATGATCCCGACCGAAGTGGCGGGGTCGAGGTTCCCCGTAGGCTCATCGGCGACCAAGATGAGCGGCCGGTTCACGAAGGCCCGGGCGATACTCACTCTCTGCTGCTCACCGCCGGACAGCTCGTCCGGGAAACGATCGAGCTTCTCTCCCAGGCCGACCAGTTCGAGGATCTGCGGCACCTGCCGGCGAACGACGGACTTCGGCCGCCCGATCACCTCGAGGGCGAAGGCGACGTTCTCGAACACCGTCTTGTTCGGCAGCAGCTTGAAGTCCTGGAACACGCTGCCCACGTTGCGCCGCAGATAGGGGACCCGCCAGCGCGGGAGATTGGCCAGGTTCTTCCCGGCGACGTAGATCTCGCCCGCGGTCGGCTCCTCCTCTTTCGTGAGGAGCTTCATGAACGTGGACTTGCCGGACCCGGACGGACCCACGATGAACACGAACTCGCCTTTTTCCATCTCGACGGAGATCCCGTTCAGCGCATGGATCCCGCCCTTGTAGGTCTTCTCGACGACGACCATCTTGATCATGGCGGTATCAATCCCTGCTGTTTGGAGGCTTGGAGGGCTGACGCCCTAACCGGCGGCCGGAGCCACACGATCAAAGTATCGGTGCGGATGCTCCTCGCCGTGAATCTTCTCGTAATCGGACCAGGCCACATCGTAATAGGCGAGGCCGCGCTCGGTGACCTCCGCACATACCTCCTTGGAAATTCCTACCACCCGGAGGCGCTTAGTGAGGGACTGCAGGGAGAAAGAGCGGACCTCGTAGGGGTTGATGAGCAGGTTGGGGGGCGTCTGCTCGGGGTCGACTGCGAAGCGGCGATCGGGGGCCGCCACCACCCGGCAGGCGGGCTCGAGGAGCCGGAACACCACCCGCTCCACCCGCTCGAGGAACTCGGGATCCCGGATCCCGGCCTCCATGAGGGCCCTGACGCCGAAATTGACGTGGCGGGACTCGTCCCGGGCCACGGCCGTGAAACCGGCGTAGAAGCCCGGGAGGATCCCGAGCTCCCGGATGATCCCCAGGAGATACTTCTGCCCCGTGAGGGCCAGCATCCCCTCGACGATCAGGTGATAGGTCGCGATGCCTTCGACCCAGGCGCCGTAGTCGTGGGGGTTCTTGCGGACCGACTCGACCGCCGCGACCAGGTCCTCGTCGAAGATCGTCCGGAAACCACCGACGACTCGGTCCTTCAGGACGTCTAGGGCCGCGGTCAGTCCGCCCGAGATCCCCACGACCTCGTCGAAGAAACGGGAGAAGAAGACCGTGTGACGCGCCTCGTCGACGAGCTGGGTCGA
>JALZJQ010000065.1 GCA_030859685.1 Actinomycetota bacterium
CGCAAGATCCTCCTCGAGCCGCTCGTTCCTGGCTCTCAGGTCAGTCAGATCGCCCAGCGACGAGAAGAAGTCGCCGACCGGGCGGGTCACGGCCGAGAAGCCACGCTGAACGGGGGCGACGACCGTCGCGGCCAGATCCCGGGCCCGCTTGAGCGGTCCACCCGGGTTCTGGCGAAAATCGAGCGTGATTATGACTAGGGATAGGGCGATGAAAACGAGTAGCAATACGCGTCCACGCCCGCTTCGGCGATACATACAAGAACCTCATCGCTGGTCGCGAAAACTTGGGGGCGACGGTACTGGTGCGAGCGCGTCTCTGCGCTCGGTCGCCCGAAGCCATCCATCGTACGCCCCACGGGCTCGGCAACCCTAAAGAGGGCGTTGACCTGCGGAAATGCTAGCGGAGCGGCAGCAGCGAGCTAGTGCCTGGTGGACGAGATCAAGACCCGCCTGAGGGACTCGAACTCCTCGAGGCATTTCCCGGACCCGATGCACACGGCCCAGAGAGGCTCCTCTGCCACATGGATGGGCATGCCGGTCTCGTGCTTGAGTCGCTCGTCGAGCCCCTTCAGTAGCGAACCGCCCCCCGCCAGGACGATCCCCTTGTCCATGATGTCCGCAGCGAGCTCCGGCGGCGTCTTGTCGAGGGTGTTCTTCACCGCGTCGACTATGGCGTTGACCGGCTCCTCGATGGCCCTGCGGATCTCCTCCGCCGACACCACGATGGTTTTCGGGAGTCCCGTCACCAGGTCCCGACCACGGATCTCGGCCTGTTGCTCGTCCGGCATCGGGAACGCCGAACCGATGGCCATCTTGATCTCTTCGGAGGTGCGCTCGCCGAGCATCAGCGAGTACTCCTTCTTTACGTAGGTGATGATGCTCTCGTCGAGCTCGTCTCCGCCGATGCGGATCGACTGGCTCGTGACGATGCCGCCGAGTGACACCACGGCCACCTCGGTCGTGCCGCCGCCGATGTCGACGACCATGTTGCCGGTGGGTTCGTGGACCGGCAGGCCTGCACCGATCGCCGCCGCCATCGGCTCTTCGATGATGAACGCGCTACGCGCGCCGGCGGAGATCGTGGCTTCTTCAACGGCGCGCTGCTCGACGCCTGTGATACCGGATGGCACACACACGACCACGCGCGGTTTGGCGAGGAAGGAACGCCGGTGCACCTTTTGGATGAAGTAGCGAAGCATCTTCTCCGTCACGTCGAAGTCTGCGATGACGCCATCCTTGAGAGGCCGGATGGCGACGATGTGGGCAGGGGTTCGGCCTATCATCTGTTTCGCTTCGGAGCCGACTGCGAGGATCGCGCCCGACTTCGTATTGATCGCCACCACCGAGGGCTCGTTCAGCACGATGCCGCGACCGCGTACGTACACGAGCGTATTGGCGGTGCCGAGGTCGACGGCCATGTCGCGGCCGATCATCTGAAACAGGCTATCCATGTCCCACTCCCATCCAAAATCCCATCATCAATCGATATCTCGCTCAGAGCGCGAAGAACCTTTGAGACTAGCCGAAAAAGAGCTTGATCTCTCTTGCGGCACTCTCGTCGGAGTCCGACCCATGCACGATGTTCTCCGTGATCACGGTGGCGAGGTCGCCGCGGATCGAGCCCGGGTCGGCCTCGATCGGATCCGTGGTCCCCATGATCTTCCTCAGGCCCACCACGGCCCCAGATCCCTCGACCACCATGGCTACCACCGGCCCAGAGGTGATGAAGTCGACCAGCTCTCCGAAGAAAGGCTTCTCGGCGTGCTCCCCGTAGTGTTCCTCGGCCAGACCGCGGTCGATGGTGAAGAGCTTGATCTCGGCCAGGGAGTACCCCTTGGCCTCGATACGGGCTATCACCTCGCCCACCAGCCCACGCCGCACTCCGTCAGGCTTGACCATGACGAACGTGCGATCCTGCTCGGCCACTGGGTTCCTCCCGCGTAAATAGAAAGCTGGGTGGTTCGGGATCCTCTCCGGAGAGAGACTCCTACCGTAGCAGGCCCTACGGGGCCAGCCGTTATCCGCGCAGGAGGTGAGAGCGCGCTTCGCCCACCACGTAATGGGAGCCCGTGATGCACACGAGCTCGATCGGTTCGGCCTGCGCGATGGCCGCATCCACGGCCAGGGGGACGTCTTCGATCACCTCGCAGGGAAGTCCCAACTCCACCGCCACGCGCTTGAGTTCCTCCGCCGGCACGGAACGAACCTGTTTGGGCTCGGTGACCAGGACACTCGAGGGCAGCCGCCCGAGCTCGGCAAGCATCCCCTCGTAGTCCTTGTCGTGGGCGATCCCGATCACGAATCGAACCCGTTTGAATGCGAACGCTTCAACGAGGCTCGAGATCATGGCCGAGATTCCATCAGGGTTGTGCGCGACGTCGAGAACAACCGGTGGGGCGGTGTGGCCGCGAAGTCGTAACGCCTCGAGCCGGCCGGGCGCCTTTACGTTCGCGAAACCTTCCGCCACGACCGCGTGCTCCAGTCTCTGTGCGGGTAAGAAGCGCGTTACGGCTTCGAATGCCGCGGCGGCATTGAGCCCTTGGTGCGCTCCGTGCAGGGGCAGGAACAACTCCTCGTAGCTTCCCGCGCTCGAGGTCAGAGACAGGTATCGACCCCCGAACGCAACGCGATTGTCGTCCACCGCGAAGTGTTTATCGAGTAGCGCGACTTCCGACCGCCGGCCCTCCGCGATCTCCTGTAGGAGGTTTCGTATGTCAGGCACGCGCTCCGCCGTAACCAGGGTTCCATCGGGTTTGATGATCCCTGCCTTCTCACGAGCGATGGCCGTCTTCTCGGTCCCAAGCAATCCGGTGTGGTCCAGGCCCACGTTGGTGATGATGGAGATCACGCCGTCCATGACGTTGGTGGCATCCCACTCGCCGCCCATGCCCACCTCGACGACGATGGCATCGACCGGCTGCTCGGCTGCCCAGTAGAAGAACATCCCGGTTAGGAACTCGAAGTAGGAGAGCCTCTGGCCCAATCGGGATTCGACGAGCTGGACGTAAGGCAGCACGTTCTCGAACACCTCCCCGAACACGTCCTCCGAGAGGGGCTCGCCCGAGAGAGAGATCCTTTCCGTGACCGATTCGAGGTGCGGGGATGTGTACGTCCCGATCGACAATCCCGTAGCTGCCAGCAGGGATGTGACGATGCGCGCCGTCGTGGTCTTGCCGTTCGTCCCGGTGATGTGCACTCCCGGGACGGCGCGCTGAGGATGGTTGAGCGCTTCGCACAACGCCTCGATGCGATCCAACGACGGCGTGAGGTCTTTCATCGCGTCGATCCCCAGGCTCTCTAGGTACGCCTGTGCTTCGCGAAAGCTCATCTCACGCGCCGAGCGCGTCGAGCTGAGATTGGAGCTTGGCCCGAGCTGCGGCGGCATCCTCGAGCTTCTGACGCTCCTTGGAGACGACCGCCTCCGGCGCCTTGGAGACGAACTGCTCGTTCGAGAGCTTCCCCTGCGCGCGCGCGATGTCCTCATCAGCCTCTTCGATCTTCCGACCGATGCGGCCCCGCTCGACGTCGGGGTCGATGACATCCTCGAGGTCCATCTCGACCTCGATGCCGGCGGCAGTGATGGTGCGACCCCCCGACGGGCCGGTCTGCAGAGCATCCACCAGCGTCACGTCTCCGACCTTCGCCAGTGACCTGATGGCATCCAGGGTCCGGTCGACCTCGGGCGCAAAGTCTCCGGCGGAGATGGACACCGGGACTCGCCGGCCGGGCGGGATCCCGTGATCCACCTTGAGCCGCCGGAGGGCTCCGACGAGGTCCTGGAAACGTTCCATGGTGCCCTCGACCTTCTGATCCCTGTAGGAACCGGGCTTGGGCCAGTCGCTCCGGATGATCCTCGGCGAGCCAGGGCGCAGCTTCGCCCACAGCTCCTCCGTTATGAACGGGGTGACGGGATGAAGGAGGCGCAGTATCCGGTCGAGGACGTGAACCAACACTGCTTTCGTCGATCCATCATTCGGTCCGCCCAGCTCGAGCTTCGCGAGCTCGATGTACCAATCGCAGTATTCGCTCCAGATGAAGCGATAAAGAACCCTCACCATCTCGGCGAAGGAAAACTCTTCGTAGCCGGCGGCAACCGCCTCCAGCGTCGCGTCGAGTCGGGACAGGATCCATCGATCCGCCAGCGACAACGAGGTCGCGTCCGGCACCTCCGGGCGCGCGTCTTCAACCGACAACAGAACGAACCTGGTTGCGTTCCACAACTTGTTGGCGAAGTTGCGCGCGCCCTCGATCCGCTCCTCCGACGAGTTTGTGTCGTTGCCAGGGATGGCCGAGGACACCAGTGAGTACCTCAAGGCGTCGGCGCCGTAGCGCTCGATCAGATCGAGTGGATCCATGACGTTGCCGGCGGACTTCGACATCTTCTTGCCCTCGAAATCTCGAACCAGACCCGTCATCAGCGCTTGCCTGAACGGCACGTCGTGCATGCAGTACATGCCCGAGAAGATCATGCGGGCGACCCACAGGTACAAGATGTCGTACCCGGTGACGAGGACGCTCGTCGGATAGAAGTACTCGAGGTCCTCGGTCTCGTCCGGCCACCCGAGTGTCGAGAAGGGCCAGAGCTGGGAGGAGAACCACGTGTCCAGGACGTCCTGGTCCTGCCTGATGTTCGCAGACTGGCAACTGCGGCACGAGTCCGGGTCCTCGAGGCTTGCGAAGACCTCGCCACATCCATCGCAATACCAGACGGGGATCCGGTGTCCCCACCAGAGCTGGCGGGAGATGCACCAGTCGCGCAGGTTCTCCATCCAATCGAGGTACGCCTTCTCGAACCGTTTCGGGGCCAGGTCGACCTTCTTGTCGCGCACGACCTCGATAGCGGGGCCGGCCAGGGGTTTCATCGCAACGAACCACTGTTCCGACAACCACGGCTCGATCTCGTTATGACACCGATAGCAGTGTCCTACGGGATGGATGTACGGACGCTCGACCTCGTCGACGAAGCCCAACTCCTGCAATCGCTCCAGCACCACCCGGCGAGCTTCATACCGATCGAGCCCGGTGAACTCCCCCGCGTTCTCGTTCATCGTGGCCGTGGCATCAAAGATGTTGATCTTCTCGATGCCGTGACGCTCCGCGATCTCAAAGTCCGTGGGGTCGTGGGCCGGCGTGACTTTCACTGCGCCCGTCCCGAACTCGCGATCCACCGCATCGTCGGCCAGGATCGGGAGGGAACGGTCGGGGAAGAACGGATGCGCGGCGGTTTGGCCGACGAGGTGCGTATAGCGCTCGTCGTCCGGATGGACGGCGATCGTGGTATCTCCCAACATCGTTTCGATCCGCGTCGTGCTCACGGCGATGAACCCAGACCCGTCCGACAGCGCGTACCTGAACGTGATGAGCTCGCCCGCGACATCCTCGTGTTCGACCTCGATGTCGGAAAGGGCGGTCGTGTGGAACGGGCACCAGTTGATGATCCGCAGTCCGCGATAGATCAGCCCGTCCTCGAACCACCGCACGAAGACCGTACGGACCGCGCGCGATAGCCCCTCGTCCATCGTGAAGCGCTCACGGTCCCAATCACAGGAACATCCGAGACTGCGCAGTTGATCGATAATGCGGGCGCCATACTGCGCCTTCCATTGCCAGACTCGCTCGACGAACGCCTCCCGCCCGATCTCCTGGCGCGAGGTTCCTTCCTTCGCGAGCTCCCTCTCGACCACGTTCTGCATGCCGATCCCCGCGTGATCGGTACCCGGGACCCACAGCGCTTCGTAGCCCAGCATGCGGGCGCGCCGGATGAGGACATCCTGAAGCGTGTTGTTGAGCGCATGGCCCATGTGGAGCGCGCCCGTGACGTT
>JALZJQ010000069.1 GCA_030859685.1 Actinomycetota bacterium
CCACATCCCCGTTCTAGTCGCTGCCGAGCAAACCCGCCTCTGCCTTAACTTTCTCCCACGGGACACTCATGTCGTCGTGTTCGTGTTCGTCCTCGAAAATCGCAATCTTGTCTTTGAGATCCTCGATGGTTTCCAAGAGGCTCTCATAACGCGAATAGCTCAAGAGAACGGCGGCGGGTTTTCCGTGACGAAGCAGCAAGACGGTCCTCTCTCCGACATGCCGGATCAACTCGTAAAACCGCACTCTCGCTTCCGTCAATGGAACGAATTCCCGTGCCTCCATTCCCATGTGAATCGAACCCTCCCTCGCTTGGCAGCCCTATCTACCAGAGCCGCTAAAACGTACGTTATTCCGCACCGTAAGTCCAGTACGTTATTCCGCACCGTAAAAACGGCTCTCAAGGGTGTGATTCGGCAGGGACCGGGCGCTGCTTTAGGCCTCGATCAGGTCCTTGTAGGTCAGACGGTCCTCATTGATCAGGGCGAGCAGGGTGTCCCTAAACAGGTACGGGTTCTTGCGGTTGTTAAATCGAAAGGCGAACTCGTCCAGATAGGCGTCCAGGTGCTTGGCCGAGAGTTGGTGGTAGGAACCGACCAGCGAGCGCTTGAAGAGACTCCACACGCCCTCCACCGAGTTCGTGTGAACGTCCGCTCGCACCCACTCTTCCGCTCCGTGGTCAACCGTCTCGTGCTTGCGGCCCGTCTTGTCGATGCCCTTGTAACCAAGATGCTGGTCGGTGTAGATCGTGGAGTCGGCGTCCGTGGTGTCACCTACGAACTTGTGAAGCAGTACCGTCGTTCCAGTCTTGGAGTGACGCTCCACTCGGAACCGCACCGAACCGCCGCGCTCCATGGCCCCCATAACCATCGTCTTGTTCTTGAGGACGCTGCCGTTCTTCCGCTTGTGGCGTCCGCCGACGTAGGTCTCGTCAACCTCGATGGTTCCTTCCAGTATCTGCGGGGTGTCGTCGTGCATCGACGCGCGGATGCGGTGACAGAGATACCAGGCCGTCTTGTAACTGACGTTGAGCGTCCGCTTCAACTGGTTCGCGCTAACGCCTTTCTTGGCCTCGATCATCATGTAAACAGCGAGGAACCATTTCCACAGGGGAAGATGGGAATCGTGGAAGATCGTGTTGACCCGAACCGAGAACTGGTAGCGGCATGAGTCGCAATCGAACTGCCGCCGCTTGGTTATCCGAGAAATCTTGTCCGACTCACAGCGCGGACAGCGGACGCCATCAGGCCAGCGCAACTGCTCCAAATAGGCGTGACAGCGATCCTCAGAGCCGAACCGCTCGATCAGGTTCACGAGGTTCACGTCGCCCTTGCCGTGGCTGTTCACGGCTCCCTGCCGCTTGCGCTCCGTTGCCTCAACCCTTGTCGCTGTCGCCATTAGGAGGCCTCCATGCCTAGAAAGAAGAAGCGCGCCGACGAACTGACCACGGAAGAGGCGATGGCGAAGATGTTCCCAAAAAAGGTGAGGGACGAGGCTAAGAAAGCCGCTGCGAAGCCCCGCTCACCTGCACGTTTGTCCATTGATAAGAAGGATAAGGGGTAGAGGTACCTTGTGTCAAGTAGATAACCCCCCATTACGGACTAGAAGCCCCCTTCCGGGTCATTCCCGACGGTCCCAGGGACGCCATGCCGCTCGGGTGAGATCGCCATTTTCAGGGGGTGAGATTCACTCCCTCGGGGGATTCGGGGCGACTTCAGCAAAAAGGGGGCGCTGCCGATAACCAGGCAGCGACTAGTTCAAAAGGACTAGTCACCCCGAGCTCTAAGAGGATGAGATGAGCACCTCGGCGCACAGGCTGATAGACCTCCAGGCACCGCCTCGCAGGGACCTGAAGGCCATCGTCACCGAACAATTGGGCCAGGTACTCGAGCAGCGTTCCCTGCGTTTCGCCATCCTCGGGATGCTCCTGGTGGCCGCATCGTTGCTGGCACTGGTGCCGACGCCGATCGGCGTGGATACCGGCTGGATGTTCCTCGTTCCGGTTGCGATCGCCGCACTGGCCACGGGCTTCAAGGAGGGCATGTTCGTAGCCGCCGTGGCGTCCGTACTCTCGGCCCTGTTCACGACGATGGTCGCCGGCGAGGTATCGCAAGGGCTCATCGTCGGGGTCGTTGTCGCCCGGTTCGTCGTCTACGGAAGCACGGCGGGCATCCTCGGAGCCTTCGCCGAGGCGCACCAGGCCGTGCAGTCGAACCTCCGCCGTCTGGCCTCGATCGATCCCTTGACCAAGGTCGGCAACGTCACAGCACTCCGTCATCATGCTTCCGAGCTCGAGGCGTCTGACACGAACTTCTCGGTCCTCGTGTTCGATGTTGATCACCTCAAGGTGATCAATGACACCCACGGACACCAGGCTGGCTCCGCGGCCATCCAGTTGGTTGCCAACAAGCTGCGCGGCGTCGTGCGGGGCTCGGACCATGTGGCGCGCTACGGCGGAGATGAGTTCGTTGTCATCCTGCAGGAGGCCAATCGCGGCGGTGCACAAACGGTGGTTCGTCGTCTCCGCGAACTGCTTGCCGACGAGGATCTCAGTGGCGTCCCCGACGCCCAGGTCCAGGTCAGCGCCGGGATCGCCGTGTTCGGCGACGACGGGTCCAACTTCGAAGATTTGCTGTTTTCAGCAGACATAGCGATGTATTCCGACAAGCGGGCCCGCAAGGCCCTCCGGTATGCCCCCCCGGTAGCTTCCTAGAGGTCCGCTTGGCACAGCAAAGGGGGAGCGGAGCCATCCGCTCCCCCTTCCCCTTGTCCGGGATTCCCCAGGGACGTCGAACCCTGCCGGGTCGGGCCGGTACCATCCCCGCCATGAGCGAGACGGTTCCGGGGCTCCCCTTCGAGGGCACGCTGAGGGCAACGGCGACGCCGGTGCGCAGGGGCCGGACCTTGCAGGTGTGGGCCATCGAGCTCATCGGTGAAGATCAACAAGCGGGGGCAACCGCACGGTGCACCCTCGCGGTGCGAACGTGGGATAGATAGGGGAGGCACGTCATGTACGAGCGCATTGTGGTTGGCACCGACCTGTCCCGAACCGCTCGCGTGGCAACGGACCGCGCCGCCCACCTGGCCTCGCGTCTCGAAGCCGAGTTGGTTCTTGTCTTCGCCGGCGACGATCCTTCCGGCGACGTGGATGCACTCGCGACGGAGTATGGGGGCCGGGCCTTCGTTGAGCGCGGCAACCCGGCGGATGTCCTACTCGACCACGCCCAGGGCAAGGACGACCTGCTCGTCGTCGGCAGCGTCGGCATGAGCGGCCCGCGGCGGTTCAGGCTCGGCAACATCCCGAACAAGGTGAGCCACCACGCCGAGACCGACCTCCTCATCGTCAAGAGCGACGACCCATCGAAAGCCAGGAACGACGACTACAAGAAGGTGTTGGTGGGGACCGACGGATCGCCAACGGCCATGCGTGCGGTGGAGGCGGGAGTCGGGTTCTCGGATGCCGTCGGCGCAGAGATCACGATCGTCACCGCGTATCAGCCCCCTACCGAAGACGAGCTTGCGCGTATGAAGTCGAGCCCTGACGATCCTTATGCGCAATGGGACTCACCGCGCGAGGACGAGGCGACGCCCCAGGAGTTCCGCTGGCGTATCGCCGGGGCCGCTCAAGCTCAGGATGTGCTCGAAAGGGCCGCGGATCGTGCGTCTGGGATGGGTGTAAAGGCCGAGATCCGGGCCGTCGAGGGTCACGCTGCTGAGCAGTTGCTATCGATCGCCGACGAAGAAGACTTCGACGTGGTCATCGTTGGAAGCGTGGGGATGACCGGACGCAAGCGATTCATGCTTGGGAACGTTCCGCATCACGTTTCGCACCACTCATCGATCGACGTACTCATCTTGCGAACGGCATGACGAAGGAGAACATGTGACGAGCACTTACCGAGCCCTCATCGTGTCGGCTCATCCGGACGACATCGAATTCGGCTGCGCCGGCACCGTTGCAAAGTGGGTCTCGGAGGGGGCCGATGTCACCTATTGCATCGTCACCGATGGATCGACGGGAACACAAGATCGCGAGCTCATGGGCGCGCGTCTGAACACGATCCGTAAGGAGGAGGCCCAGCGTGCGGCCGAGATGGTCGGCGTGAACGAGATCGCGTGGCTCGACTATCCGGATGGGTACGTCGAGTACACGCTCGACCTGCGCCGCGACATCGCGCGCATCTTTCGGAGGTACCAGCCCCATCGGTTCGTTGTCATGGACACCGCGGCGACCATCGAAAGCCGGTTCATCAACCACCCGGACCACCGCGCGGTGGGTCACGCCTCCCTGGACGTCACGCTGACGGCCGGCACGACTCCGGGACACTTTCCCGAGTTGCTTGACGAAGGCCTCGAGCCCTGGCGAGGGCTCAGTGAGGTGTGGATCATGGGTCCAGCCCCCGAGTCCGTCGCGGTCGACATCTCCAAGACGATCGATCTGAAGCTCAAAGCACTTGCATGCCACGAGAGCCAGCTCGGCCCCGCCTCGAAAGAGATCGAAGACAGGATCCGCGAGTGGGCCGCCGACCTGGGCAAGCCCCACGGATTCAGCTACGCGGAGACTTTCAAGGTCGTAGCTCAGGGCCCCGGCTTCCACCCCGGCGAGCAAGAGGAAGGGATCTCCGACCTGAGCAAGGCCCCTACGGACCCCCGCTCCAACAGGCCCCCCGCCCAGTCCGCGGAATAGGTTCGGTGGGCCGAACGTTTTAGGGGGTGTGAGCAGGGAAGATGCCCGAAAGAAGCTCGCTGGTTAGGGCACCCTAATGCTAGACTGACCGTTCCGTCGAAAGTCACACTCCAAGGGGGGTTCCGCAGTGTCAACCGAAGCCGAAGACCTCAAGGTCCAGCAAGAGAACGAGGACGTACGGGCCCTCAAGGGTCAGTACAAGTACGGCTGGCACGACGCGACCTCGTACGACGAGAAGCCCCGGAAGGGCGTATCCCACGAGGTCATCGACATGATGAGCGACCGGAAGGGTGAGCCCGACTGGATGCGTAAGTTCCGGCACAAGTCTCTCGACGTCTTCTACCGGAAGCAGATGCCTGCGTGGGGCGCCGATCTGTCGGGGATCGACTTCGACGACATCTACTACTACATCAAGCCGATGAGCCAGGTGAATTCCTGGGATGACATGCCCGAGGACATCAAAGCCACTTGGGACAAGCTCGGCATCCCCGAGGCCGAGAAGAACTACCTCGGCGGAGTGACCGCGCAGTACGAATCCGAGGTCGTGTACCACAAGACGAAGGTCGAGCTCGAGCGGCGCGGGATCCTGTTCACCGACATGGATACGGCCCTGCGCGAGCACGAGGACATCGTCAAGCAGTACTTCGGAACGGTGATCCCTCCCGCAGACAATAAGTTCTCGGCCCTCAATTCAGCCGTGTGGTCCGGTGGTTCGTTCATCTACGTCCCGTCGGGGGTCGAGGTCGAGATCCCCCTTCAGGCCTACTTCCGGATCAACCAAGAGAACATGGGTCAGTTCGAGCGAACGTTGATCGTGGTGGACGAGGATTCATGGGTCCACTACGTGGAAGGCTGCTCGGCACCGGTCTACTCGAGCGACTCGCTGCACTCAGCGGTCGTCGAGATCATCATCAAGCCGCGCGGCAGATGCCGCTACACGACGATCCAGAACTGGTCGAACAACGTCTACAACCTGGTTACGAAGCGGGCCGCTGCCTACGAAGACGGCATCATGGAATGGGTTGACGGCAACCTCGGATCGAAGGTCACCATGAAGTACCCCAGCGTCTACCTGCTGGGGGAGCGTGCTCGCGGAGAGGTCCTGTCCATCGCCTATGCGGGCTCCGGACAGCACCAGGACGCAGGGGGCAAGGTCGTCCACGCGGCGCCCAACACGTCCTCGGCCATCACCTCGAAATCGATCAGCAAGGACGGTGGACGGGCCGGATACCGTGGGCTGGTGCGCATCGAAGAGGGCGCGGCACGCTCGAAGAGCCACGTCATCTGCGATGCATTGATCCTCGACGAGGATTCTCGCTCCGACACGTATCCCTATATCGAGATCGAGGAGGAGTCCGCGGCCGTCAGCCACGAGGCCACGGTATCCAAGGTCTCGGACGAGCAACTCTTCTACCTGATGAGCCGAGGACTCTCCGAGTCCGAGGCGATGCAGATGATCGTGCGAGGCTTCATCGAGCCGATCACTCGGGAATTACCGATGGAGTACGCGGTCGAGCTTCAGCGTCTGGTTGAGCTTCAGATGGAAGGATCGGTCGGCTAACCTCCCGCCACAACGATCGATCGGGGGGTGCCTGAGGCACCTCCCTCGTTAAGTCCGCGATTACACCGCATATTCTCGAGCGAGCGATGTCAACTCCAACCTCGAGAACGTCTTCCAGAACGGACGCAACAGCAACACGTTCGACATCAAGTAGCTCACGGACTCCTGTCGACGTGGCGGTTGTCGGCGCCGGGGTGATGGGTGCCGCTACGGCCCGCGCTCTCGTCCGCTCCGGTGTTTCGGTTGCTCTCTTGGAGCAGTTCCGGATCGGTCACAAGCGAGGTTCGAGTCATGGCAGATCGCGGATCTTCAGGCTCTCGTATCCGGACGAGACCTATGTACGGATGGCGCAAGAGGCGCTTGAATCGTGGCGCGCTCTCGAGCGAGACTCCGGCGAGGAGCTCATGGTGACGACCGGAGGCCTTGACCTCGGCCCCCGCATCGAGGAGAACGCATCGGTGTTGGCCGCCTGCTCTGCAGACTTCGACATGCTCGATCCTGCGGAGGTTGCAAGCCGGTTCCCCCTCGTCTCTCTACCCGAGGGGACGACGGCCTTGTTCCAGCCCGATTCCGGCATCGCGATGGCCGACGCGTCGGTATCGGCCTGCACCCGCCTCGCGGCAAGGGCTGGGGCGATGGTGGTCGAAGAGGCGAGGGTCTTGCATCTCGAACCGGAAGGCGATCGCGTGCACGTGCGGACCGGGGACCGCGAGGTGATCGCGAACGTGGTCGTGGTGACCGCGGGCGCCTGGGCGAAGTCCCTTCTCGAGCAGGTCGGGGTGCATCTCCCCGTTCGTCCCACGCGCGAGACGATCGCCTACTTCGATCTCGATGGACCGTTGACCCCGACCCTGGTGGAGTGGGGCCATCCAGCGATCTATTCGCTTCCCAGTCCGGGCCAGGGCATCAAGGCGGGCCAACACATCGCCGGCCCTGTGACCGACCCGGATGAAGCCGGACGGGTGAACCGGGAGTCGGTCGAGACCATCAGCCGGTGGGTGACCGAGCGCTACCCAACAGCAGCGCCCCGGCCGCATCTCGCCGAGACCTGTATCTACACGAATACCGAGGACGAGCAGTTCATCCTCGAGCGACACGGTCAGATCGTCGTCGGATCCCCGTGCAGCGGCCACGGGTTCAAGTTCGCCCCCTTGATCGGCGAGCGTCTGGCGGCCCTGGCCCTCGGCTGAAGGCCCTTTTATGCCTCGTGAGCAGGGTAAATGCCCCCGCCGTAGGGTGGAGTTAGGCAACCCTAACTGGTAGGATCGTGAATCCATTCACAAGCGTTTGGAGTCCGTCACCGATGCCACAGATGCTGAATCGAGACGCGGCCGAGCGGCTCTCGCAGGAGCTCGCCGAGCCGGGCTGGCTGACCGAGCGCCGGCTGCATGCCTACGACGTCTTCGAGAAGCTCGATCTCCCCGACCCCAAGGGCGAGGAATGGCGGTACGTGGACGTCCGGGGCTTCGATTTCGAAGGCTTCAGCGCCCCGGAGGGGCGGGTGCGCGCGCCCGATGTGCCCCAGGAGTTGCGCGACAGTGGCGTGATCTTCACCGACATCTCCACTGCGACCAAGGAGCACGTCGAACTGGTGCAGGAGCACTTCTTCACGGAGGTGCCCATCGACGAGCACATCTTCACCGCCCTCCACGGCGCCTTCTACTCGAACGGATTGCTGATCTATGTCCCACGGGGCGTGGAGGTCGTCGTCCCGCTCGAGACGTTGCGCGATGTGCCGTCCGGCGGGTCAACGTTTCCACACACCACGATCGTGGTGGAGGAACAAGGTAGCTTGACCTTCATCGATCGCTTCAAGTCCGGATCCTCCGATAAGCCATCGTTGTCATCGAGCGTCGTCGAGGTCGAGGCCGGCGCCGGTGCGACCGTGAACTATATCTCGCTACAGGAGTGGGGACGGAACGTTAGCCACTTCCAGACCCAGCGTTTCGTAGGACATCGCGATTCCACCGTACGGAGCTTGGTGGTCAACCTCGGCGCCGCGTTTGCCCGGACTCAAGTCGAATCAGTCCTCAAAGGCGAGGGATCCTTCTCCGAGATGCTCGGCCTCTACTTTGCCGACTCCGATCAGCATTTCGCGCAACGCACGCTGCAGGGGCACGAGGCTCAGCACACGACCTCGGATCTGCTCTACAAGGGGGCCCTCAAGGAGAGGTCTCGATCGGAATACTCCGGATTGATCAAGGTCGAGAAGGGCGCACAGGGCACCGATGCGTATCAGGCCAACCGCAACATCGTCCTGTCCGAGGATGCCGTTGCCCGATCGATCCCTCAGCTCGAGATCGAGGCGAACGAGGTGCGTTGCACGCACGGAGCGACCGTCTCACCCGTAGAGGAAGAACACATCTTCTATCTGATGAGTCGGGGGATCGACCGTGTAACCGCACAGAAGCTCGTCGTTTTCGGTTTCTTCGGTGACGTGCTGGATCGCATCCGCGTTCCCGCCATCCGGGATGAGCTCTCACAGGCCATCGCGACCAAAGTCGAAGGCGAGCAACGCCTCGAGGTCGCCAGCTGATGGCGAGCTTCGACGCGGTCGCGAACCTGAACGAGATCCCGGACGGCGGCATGAAGCAGGTCGTCGTGAAGGGGGACCTGGTCGGTCTCTACCGGGTTGGCGAGAAGGTCTATGCCATGCACGACGTCTGCACCCACGAGGAGGCATATCTCACCGACGGTGACTTCGATCCGGACGATCTCGAGGTCGAGTGTCCGCTACACGGATCACGCTTCAATGTCGAAACCGGTGCCGTGCGCATCTTGCCCGCGACGAAACCGGAACCCATCTACCAAGTAAAGGTCGAGGGCGAGCTAGTTCTCCTCGGCCCTCGCGTACCCAAGGAGTGAGTGCCAGTGGCTGAGAATCTGTTGCGTATCGAGGATATCCACGTCGAGGTCGACAGCAAAGAGATCCTCAAGGGTCTGAGCCTCAACATAGACAAGGGCGAGATCCACGCCATCATGGGCCCGAACGGATCGGGGAAGTCGACTCTCGCGTATGTGCTGACGGGGCGACCCGGCTACGACGTGACCTCCGGACGGATCTTCTACAAGGGCGAAGACGTGAAGGACCTTGCCCCGGACGAGCGGGCCAAGGCGGGCATCTTCCTCGCGTTCCAGTATCCGACTGAGGTTCCGGGCGTCTCGGTCGTCAACTTCCTGCGAACGGCGTACAACGCCGTCCATCCCGACCAAGAGAAGTCGGCGATGAAGTTCCGCATGTTCCTCCAGGAGAAGATCGATCTCCTCGAGATACCGAGCGAGCTCGTGGACAGGTACGTGAACCAGGGGTTCTCGGGCGGCGAGAAGAAACGCAATGAGATCCTGCAGATGGCCGTGCTCGAACCCGAGCTGGCGGTGATGGACGAGACGGATTCAGGGCTCGACATCGATGCGCTCAAGCACGTGTCCGCCGGGGTCAACAAGCTGGCCAATGACGACGTGGGCATCGTGCTCATCACCCACTACCAGCGACTACTGAACTACATCCGTCCCGACGTGGTGCACGTTCTCATGGGTGGACGCATCGTCGAGTCCGGTGGGTTCGAGGTGGCGGAGCGTCTCGAGGCCGAGGGTTACGCTGGATTAGCCAGGGAGCTGGGTCTGTCGGAGCAAGAGGCAGCCGAGGTCGAGGATGCCGAGAAGGCGAAGGTCTAGCCAGACATGAGGAAGCGATGTCGCTGAACCCCGAGGTCATCCGCAAGGATTTCCCGATCTTCGAGACACAGGCGCACGGGAAGCGTCTCGTCTACCTCGATTCGGCCGCGACATCGCAGAAACCTCGCCAGGTCGTCGACCGCATAGTTCACTTCTACGAGACCGAGAACGCGAACGTCCACCGCGGCGTGTACGAGCTCGGCGAGAAGGCCACCGCCGCATATGAGGGGGCCCGTAGTGCGTGCGCCCGCTTCATCGGGGCCAAGAGCACGCGCTCGATCGTGTTCACCCGCGGGACGACCGAGGCGATCAACCTCGTTCGATTCTCCTGGGGACGCGCGAACGTCGGCGAAGGGGATGAGGTCCTCCTCACCGAGATGGAGCATCATTCGAACCTGATCCCGTGGCAGCTCCTCGCGCAAGAGAAAGGCGCCACGCTGCGCCATCTCCCGATCGATGATGAAGGGAAGCTCCGCATCGACCTGCTGGGCGACTACATCACCGACAAGACCAAGCTCGTCGGGATGAACCTGATGTCGAACGTGCTCGGGACGATCAACCCCGTGAGACAGCTCGCTGATGCTGCGCATTCGGCCGGAGCGCTGATCCTGGTGGATGCAGCGCAGGCGGCTCCTCATCTGAGCTTTGACGTGAACGAGCTCGACGCCGACTTTCTCGCCTATTCCGCCCACAAGATGTGCGGTCCTACGGGGGCCGGCGTCCTTTACGGACGCGAGCACCTACTCGACGAGATGCCCCCGTTCCATGGCGGAGGCGAGATGATCCGCGAGGTGTGGGCCGATAGGGCGACCTGGAACGAGATCCCATACAAGTTCGAGGCTGGGACTCCGAACATCGCGCAGGCGGTGGGCATGGGCGCGGCGGTCGAGTATCTCGAGGGTCTGGGGATGGATGAGGTTCGCGAGCACGAGATGGAGCTCACGGGCTACGCGCTCGAACGCATCGCATCGACGGGGGCCACGATCTATGGGCCGAAAGAGGTGTCGGAACGTGGTGGAGTCGTGTCCTTCAATCTCGACGAGGTCCATCCCCACGACATGGCTACGATCGTGGACCAAGAGGGCGTGTGTATCCGCGCCGGGCACCACTGCGCCCAACCTCTGATGCGGCGCCTCGACGTCCCTGCAACGGCCAGGGCGTCTTTCTACATCTACAACACGCGTGAAGACGTCGATGATCTCATCGACGCTCTCGAGAAGTCGAAGGGATGGTTCGCGTGAGTCTCGAGGAGCTGTACAAGGAAGTCATCCTCGACCATTACCGAACCCCACGGAACAAGGGCCGGGTCGATCCACATCACGTAGCTCTCGAACGGAACAACCCGTTGTGCGGAGACGAGATCGAGTTGTTCCTGAGGTTCGACGGCGGCAACGTCGAGGCCATCGGTTTCGAAGGGAAAGGATGTTCGATCTCTCAGGCGTCCGCCTCGATGATGACCGAGAAGGTCAAGGGGATGGATGCCAAGGAAGCGGGCGTGCTGGCCGAGACCATCAAGGCCATGATGGCGGGGGAGACGGAAGGGGATCCCGACGAGCTCGAGGATCTGGTCTCACTCAAGGGCGTAGTGAAGTATCCGGTTCGCATCAAGTGCGCGTTGCTCGGTTGGAACACGCTGCTCGAGGCCCTCGAGGAGGGCGACCGAACCGGCTAGGCGAACCTAGTCTGCTCGGATCGCGACTCGTCTTCGGCTGAAGAGCCTGGACATGCCGCACCGGAGAGGCGATGCTCGAGTCAGTCGCACGATGAGGGAGGACTTCACATGAGACGCAAACTGTCGGTCGCCATCCTTTGTCTTGGGCTGGTCGCTCCACTCCAGGCCGCGCCCGTGCAGGCACACGACGCGCCCAACCGGTGCGGCCACAAGCCCGGAGGCGGGGCGGGCTGGTACAAGGTCAGGGGACACGAGGTCGGTTGCACCCAAGCGCGCAAGGTCGCTCGCCGCTGGGAGGACAAGTGCGCTCGCGAGGGCAGATGCGATTCCGGGGGTCCGGCGACTATCCACGTATGGCCGACGTACACCTGCCGGCACGAGCAGGCCGGCTATGAATCGGTCAGGGTCAAGTGCACCGCCCGAGGAGATCGCATCGTCCACTTCTACTGGGGATCGTGACGGGGGGATCCCTGACGAACTCGGGCGCGTGGTGGCTCGAGCTTCTGATCGCTCTGTTCCTGGCTTCGGCCATCGGCGGGGGAGTGGCGCTGGCCGGCCATGACGATCGACCCCCCCGACCTGTCGTGGCGAACGCAAGCGCGACCCCATCGTCTGGTTCGGAGACGGAGGGGTCGGCCACGCGAGGCCTGGCGGAGCCACGACCAACCCCTGAGGGGGAGAAGCAGAACGAGGCGAAGCAACCGCCGAAGCTCAACGGGTCCGGCACCCTCCGGATCATCGAGGGGACGAGCGAGGTGTTCGGTAGTGGTCCGCTCTACGGATTCGCAGTGGAGGTCGAAAAGGGGCTGCCCATCGACGCGCAGGATTTCGCGGACGACGCAGTTGCCGTGCTGGCGGACGAGCGCAGCTGGATCGGCGTGGATGGCATCTCGGTGCAGCGCGTCCCGGCCGAGTCGGCGTCGTTCAAGATCACCCTCGCCGGCCCCGCGCTGACCGATGAACTGTGCGCGCCCCTGATAACGAACGGCATCTACTCCTGCTTCAACTCCGGGAGAGCCGTCATCAACTTCTCCCGGTGGATGGAGGGTGCGAGCGCGTACGGCGACGATCTGGCGTCCTACCGGCGATACGTCATCAACCACGAGGCCGGCCATGCGTTCGGCCACGGCCACGTCTCTTGCCCGGCAGCCGGATTGCCGGCCCCGACCATGATGCAGCAGACCAAGGGGGTCGCCCCCTGCCGGCCGAACCCGTGGCCCGCCACCTCCTGACTTAGCACTATTCACCAGTTGCTAAGTGTGCGAAAACCTGATAGCAACGAGCGTCATGGTGCCTCTGGGAGATGACTCCGCCACCCGGACCGCTAAGGTCCTGTCGCTGCCCACGCGGGCGGCGATCCTCGCTCACCTGCTTCGAAGCGGACCCAAGACGGTCAAGGAGATCGCCGACCATTTCAAGATCCACCCGAACGTGGCGCGTGCGCACCTCGACCTCATGACCGATACGGGTTTCCTGGCCACCGAAACCCGGAGGCGGACCAAGGGGCGGCCGGCAAAGGTCTATTTCACCTGGGAGGGCGAATCGAGTGCCCTGGCCGAGGCCGGGATCGACGTTCCGCTCCGTGAGGGGGCCCGTGAGGCGACGGACGAGCTCGAGGTGGAGCTCAGGATCCTCGAGCGATTACTGGGGGACGCCGGGGAACAGATGACCCGCATTCGAGCGTTGATCGAGCAAGCGAAACAACAAGGAGAGGGAGGTTAGATGACCGACTACAAGAACCCCGATGTGCTCGTTGACACCGACTGGCTCGAACAACACAGCGGTGACGCCGACATCGCCATCGTCGAGGTCGACGAGGACACCACGGCGTTCGACAAGGGCCACATACCCAATGCCGTTTCGATCAACTGGGAGACCGAGTTGCACGACGTACCCAGGCGTGAGTTCATCTCGGCGGACCAGCTCGCGCAGTTGCTCGGCCGCAAGGGCATCTCGAGCGACCAGACGATCATCCTCTACAGCGGGAACAACAACTGGTTCGCCACGTACGCCTACTGGCTCTTGAAGTACCGGGGCGTCGAGAACGTGAAGCTCTTGAACGGGGGCCGGAAGAAGTGGGAGCTCGAGAGCCGTCTACTGACGCAAGACAGCCCTTCGCCTCAGCAGGCGACGTTCGAACTCGGTGCCGAGCGTCCCGAGCTACGGGTGTTCCGTGACGAGGTTCTCGAGCGCGCCGCCGCCGGCGAGGGCTCGTGGGTCGACGTCCGCTCGCCGGAGGAGTTTCGGGGCGAGCTACTGGCGCCTCCGCACCTTCCTCAAGAGCAGGCTCAGGTTCCGGGCCACATACCCGGCGCCGCCAACGTGACATGGTCGAAGACGGTGAAGGAGGACGGGACCTTCAAGGACGCTCAAGAACTCGAGCGGCTGTACGGCGCCGAGGGGATCACCTCGGCCAAGGACGTCATCACCTACTGCCGGATCGGTGAGCGTTCCTCGCACTCCTGGTTCGTTCTCCGAGAGCTGCTGGGCTTCGACAAGGTGCGCAACTACGATGGTTCGTGGACGGAGTACGGAAGTCTGGTCGGCGTTCCAGTCGAGAGATAGCACGAACGAAAAGGGCGCCGTCTCCGTCGGGCGGCACCGTTTCCTCTTAGGCTCTCCAGATGGACGGCGGAGGGCTTGACGTCAGAGTGCTCTGTTTCGGCGCGATGAGGGACTTTCTCCCCCCCGATTCCTCCGGCAACGCTGCGGTAGTGCGGGTTCCGGCGGGCTCCCGCGTTGGACATGTGGTGGATGCGCTCGGTGCCCCAAGGAGGCTCGTTCACGCCCTCCTGGTCGACGGCGTACAGGCAACTCTCGAGAGCGAGGTGGTGAACGGCTCGGAGGTAACCTTGATGCCTCCATTCGCCGGCGGGAGCGAAACGAACTGAAACGGGGGAACCGGATGGCTCGGAGCACGAGACCCAAGAAGTTGAAGGCATTCAACCCGGCAACCGGCGAGCAGGTCGGTGAGGTGCAGGCGAACTCGCCCGCGGAAGTATCCGAGGCGGTTGCTCTGGCGCGCAAGGTGGGCCCCGAGTGGGGAGCGATCCCCCCGGCCGGACGTGTCCGCATCTTGAAGGACATCCGTCACCGCATCTACAACCACATGGACGACATTGTCGAGACCGTGGCCACCGAGTGCGGAAAACCGCGAGCCGAGGCTCTCGTCCACGACGTGATGCCGGCCGTGATGGCGTTGCAGTATTTCGAGCGAGTGGCTCCGAAAGCGCTGCGTCCCGACCATCCGGGCCGGATCATCGGCCCACTTGTCGGCGTCTCCTCGAAGGTCGAGTGGCGTCCCTTCGGCGTCGTGGGCTGCATCTCACCTTGGAATTATCCGTTCCAGCTTGCGATCTTCGCGATCGCTCCGGCGTTGTTCGCGGGGAACACGGTCGTTCTGAAGCCGTCCGAGGTCACGCCCGGCGTTGGCGAACGCCTGAGGGCGGTTCTCGAGGGGCTTCCACCGGGCGTAGCCAGCATCGTGCAAGGGGGTGCTGATGTCGGTCAGGCCCTGGTCGATGCTCCCTGCGACAAGGTCTGTTTCATCGGATCGCCAGCAACCGGGCGCAAGATAGCCGGCGCTGCAGCCAAGCACTTGACGCCGGTGGTGATGGAGCTCGGAGGACAGGACGCCGCGATCGTCTGTGAGGATGCCGACGTGGACGTGGCTTCATCGGGAGTGCTATGGGGCGCATTCTTGAATTCCGGCCAGACCTGCGCAGCGATCGAACGGGCCTACGTGGTGGACGGGGTTGCTGACGAGTTCATTGAACGACTGTCGTCCAAGTTGGCGAAGCTTCATCACGAAGAGGATGGAGACATCGGGGCTCTGACGACCTCGGCCGGCCTCGACACGGTGACTCGGTTGGTCGAGGACTCGGTTCGGAACGGGGCGACCGTCGTTGCGGGCGGCCCGGACGAGGTGAAGAAGGGAGCCGCGAACGGGGGCCGCTGGTACCCACCGACGATCTTGGAAGGGCGCTCCGAAGAGATGGCTCTCTTCAAGGAGGAGATCTTCGGTCCCGTGCTTCCGATCGTAAGGGTCCGGGACGAGGCGGAGGCAGTTAGGCGAGCGAACGAGGATGGTTTCAGTCTCACGGCGTCCGTATGGACGGGAAGCCGGGCGCGATTCGATCGCCTGGCGGGGGAACTGCGCGCCGGAACGATCAGCAACAATGACCATGCCTCGACCGCGGCGGCCGTGTGGACCCCGTGGGGAGGCGTTGGCGAGTCTGGATACGGGCGCATCAACGGCGTCTATGGGCTGCGGGAGTTCAGCGTTCCGGTGCACGTTGCGAGGTCGCTCGTGCCCAAGATGAAAAAGGTGTGGTGGTATCCGTACGACGCAGCAACAACCGAAACCCTACGCGCGGCGGCGGATGCCATCGCGGCGCCAACGTTAGGTGAGAAAGCGAGGGCCGCACGGGTCGTGATCGGCGGCGTCGGTCGGGCGCTCAAGAACAAGCTCTAACGGGATCGGGGAGTTCTAACACCCGGGTCTCCAACCCGGCGAGAGCCTTTCCGACCATCGTGACGAGATCCAGTTCCGCTTCAGCAGCGTTGACTTCTGCCGGGCGAGCCTTGGTAGTGGGGGAGCGCGGCTCGAACAACACACAGCAATCTTGGTGCTTGCGGGTCGAGATCTCGTAGGTTCCGACCCCTCGGGCGTCGTTGATGATCTCGAGCTTGTCCATCCCGACCAGCGGCCGGATCACCTGCGTTGACGGTACCGAGGCCTCCACCGCCTGAAGGTTCTCGATCGTCTGAGAAGCGACCTGCCCCAGGGAATCGCCGGTGATCAGAGCTTGCAACCCTCGATCGGAAGCGAGAACGGATGCGATACGCATCATCATTCGCCGGTAGAGCACCACCCTCAATCCGGAGGGTGAGCTCAGGACGATCTCCCGTTGGGCATCCGCGAGCGGGACCAGGTGAAGGGTGACCGCCAGATGGTAGGAAGCGAGCACCTGGCTCAACTCCACCGCCTGGCGCACGGAGGAAGGGTCCGTGAATGGTTGGCCGTGAAAGTGAACGAGCTCCACCTCGGTCCCTCGCCGCATCATCCGCCATGCCGCGACGGGAGAATCGATCCCTCCAGACAGCAGCGCCAGCATGCGCCCCGAAACGCCGACCGGAAGTCCACCCGGCCCCGGCATGCGTCGTCTGTAGATGATGGCGGAGTCGCCAAAGAGCTCGATGTACGCGGTTGCCTCGGGATCCTTCAGGTCGACCCTGGCCCCAGTCGCATCCTTGATCCTCTGACCGACGTCGACGTTGATCTCGCGCGACGACAACCCGACGGATGAGTAGGAACGGCGTGCCCGCACACTGAACGACTCGAACGGCTCGGCGAGCATCAACTCCAGTGCACCTTGTGCGATCGCTTCCAGATCTGGCTCGACGCGCCTGCCTGCACCGATATTGGCGACCCCGAAAACGCGAGATGCGCGGAGGGCGGCCTCGTCAACCTGCGCTCTCTCCTGCAGGTCGATCGCAAGTCGGCCGAAGCCTCGTCGGATGCGCTTGTAACCGGTGCCTCGTAGTGAGCGTTTCAGATTTCGAGCCAGGGTCTCCTCGAAGAACTCTCGGTTACGACCCTTGAGACCGACCTCGTGGTAATGCGCGACCAGCGCGTCCACGGCTTAGGTCGTTTCTTCGAAACCGACCGAGAACAAAGCCTCGACGTCGTGACGCGAGAACACTTTGAAGGCCACCAACGTCTGGGTTCGTTCGATCCCAGGGATCCTTCCGATCTCCTCGGTGACGACACGGGCCAGATCCTCATGCTCGCGAACGCGCACCATGATGACCAGATCGTAGTCGCCCGAAACCGAATAGACCTCGGTTACCTCGGGAAGATCCGCGATGGCCTGAGCGGTCTCGGGGATCTCATGGATATTGCAGGTGGCGAGGACGATGGTGGTGACCATTCTGTTCCTGAGACCTAAATCGTCACCATGTCCCGGAGCTTGCCCGGGGTGCTCGGATGACGCAGCTTGGACAGGGCCTTCGCCTCGATCTGCCGGATCCGCTCGCGTGTGAGGTTGAATTCCTTGCCGACCTCTTCGAGCGTGCGAGGTTCGCCGGTGACGAGCCCGAAACGAAGGGCGAGTACCTTTCGCTCGCGCTCCGAGAGGGAACCGAGCATGTCCCACAGGTCTTCCTGACGCAACGCGACCGCAGCGGCCTGGAAAGGACCCTCAACATCTTCATCCTCGATGAAGTCACCGAGTTCGGCGTCTTCGTCGCCGACCGGCTCGTGCAGGGAAACCGGCTCGGGGAGAACCCGGAAGGCCTCGCGAACCTTGTCGGGGGTGAGGTCGGCCTGATGCGCGATCTCCTCGATCGTCGGCTCGCGACCCAGTTTCTCGAGAAGCTCAGATTGCACCTTGCGAACCCGATAGAGGGTCTCGACCATGTGCACCGGGATGCGGATCGTGCGAGCCTTGTCGGCGATGGCGCGGGTGATCGCCTGGCGGATCCACCAGGTCGCGTAGGTAGAGAACTTGAATCCCCGTTGCCAGTCGAACTTCTCGACCGCACGCATCAAGCCCAGATTCCCCTCCTGGATGAGGTCCAGCAGCGGGAGCCCTGCGGCGGAGTACTTCTTGGCGATAGACACGACCAGACGCAGGTTGGATTGGATGAAGCGGCGCTTGGACTGACGACCGTGGCGGACCGTTCGCTCGAGATCGGAACGCTGTTTCGGAGTTAGCTTCTTGGCCTTCTCGAGCTTCTCGAGCGCCTTCTCGCCACCCTCGATGCCCTGAGCCAGCTCGACCTCCTGGACGTCGGTCAGGAGCGGGTACTGGCCGATCTCGCGCAGATATTGCCGCACGAGATCCTCGTGGGCGGCCTCCTCCCGAGATTCGTAGGGGCGCGTAGCCTCACTCATCGCGTCACCAGCCTTCTTCTGTGGGTCGAGTCGGTCTCTTTGACGCTCCACCGAGATAGACGCATGTGAGTCTCATTGCGTTTCCCGGTGCCTCCCCCTGGATCGGCCGGCTGGTCTCTTGTCAGAGCGGCCGCTAGAGCGGCGGGGCCGGGCATCGAACCGTGTGTGGGCGGCGTCGGAGCTGCACTTTCTTTGTCTTACGGACGGTTCTTCACATGGTAGAGGAATCCTCCCCGGAGGGGAAGGCCGATTTTCTTGTTCACCAGTGACAAAAACCTTCTCCAGGAGGGAATTGTTCCCGACCTGCGGGCCCCGAAACCGATTCCGCCTACGGGTTTCCAGCCCCCAAATGGTCCCGTGGTGGCGACCGGCACAGGAAAGAGGGGCCGGGTTCATCCCCGGCCCCTCTTGGATTTGCTTGGTCCGCTACCCGCCCTAGCCTGCGGAGGACATCCGGTTGTTGATCTCGCCCCAGTTCAAGGTGTTCCACCACGCCTGGATGTAGTCCGGGCGCTTGTTCTGGTACTTGAGGTAGTACGCGTGCTCCCAGACGTCGATCCCGAAGATGGGCTCGTATCCCTCCATGTACGGCGAGTCCTGGTTGGCGCACTGGATGATCTCGAGGCTCCCGCTCTTGCTGGCGAGCCACGTCCAGCCACTGCCGAATAGGGCCGTGGCCTTCTCGGTGAAAGAGTCCTGGAACTCCTTGTAGGAACCGAAGGCCTCATCGATCCCCGATGCGACGTCACCAGAGGGCTCACCTCCGCCGTCCGGGCCCATGATCGTCCAGAAGATCGAGTGATTCGAGTGGCCTCCGCCGTGGTTCCGTACCGGCCCCTTGATGTCCTCGGGAACCTTGCTGAAGTTCTTCATCAGATCGTGAACCGAGTCGACGGCCAGATCGTCATGACCCTCGATCGCCGCGTTGAGCTTGTCCACGTAGGTCTGATGGTGCTTCGAGTGATGGATCTCCATCGTCTGGGCATCTATCTGAGGCTCCAGCGCGGAGTAGTCGTAAGGCAATTCCGGCAATGAGTACTTTCCAGCCATACGAACCCCTTTCGAGTTGATTGGGTACCGATGCTTCAACCCTACCCGGCAGCCGAGATTCCCAGTCCTCACCTGGGGGGAGGGTACGCAACCGGCGCAATATGCCCGGGGGCTCTCAACCGGTCCGTGCTCCCCGTCGATTGATAGGGGACACGTCGCAGATCAAGGGACGAAACACATGACCGGCCTTGGCAGGGTTCTGATCGTTGATGACGACCAGAACGTACGGAACATCCTTCAGATCGTCATCGAGGCTGAGGGCTACACGGTGGTAGGCGAGGCAGCGAACGGTCTCGAGGCCGTCCGTATGGCGCGAGGAGACGAGCTGGACTTCATCATCCTCGACATGCAGATGCCAGAGCTGAACGGGGATTCGACCGCCACCGTGCTGAAGGCCGTTTGTCCAAGTGCGAAGGTCGTGGCGTTCAGCTCGCACCTCGATTCCAAACCAGAGTGGGCCGACGCCTATCTGACCAAGGCCCACATGAACGACCTGACCCCCCTCCTGGATAGCCTCGGGAAGAGCGCCTAACACCGTTCCACCGATAGCCAACAGCACAGGCTCCGAAGCGACCGATAATGAGGCCCCCCTGAAGGGGGCCTTTTTGCTTTTTCTCGATGTCGCTCTCTAGGAGGACCAGTGGGTCAAATCGTTCAAGTCTCCGGTGCGATCCTGATCCTGATCGCGTTCTCCCTGTCTCAGTTCCGCGTATGGGAGCAAGATAGATATCCGTACCTCGTGCTGAACCTCGTGGGAGCTGTGATCCTGGGCGTCGACGCCCTGCTCGAGGAGCAGTGGGGTTTCGTTCTTCTCGAGACCGTCTGGGCGGCCGTATCCCTGTGGGCTCTGGTTTCGAAGGCCTTCGGAAGGGCGGGGCGCACCGCCTGAGTGGTTGGGGACGGCGCCTCGCTACCCGCTAGGCTCGGAGTGACCGTCAGTCTCAAAGGTGAGGTGGTTAACCATCAGCAGGTTCTCGATACTCCGCACTCCTGAGGCCCATAACGAGCCTGTCAAGGATTACGCGCCCGGATCGTCAGAGCGCGCCCAACTCCAGGCCAGGCTCCGGTCCATGCAGGAAGAGCGCATCGACATCCCCATGGTCATCGCGGGGCAGGAGGTCACCAGCGGTGACATCTATGAGGCGGTCATGCCACACGACACGAAGCACGTTCTAGGCGACGTGCATCAAAGCGGCGTTGAGCACTTCGAGCAAGCCGTGGCTGCCGCCGGCGAGGCACACCGTTCCTGGGCTGCCCT
>JALZJQ010000090.1 GCA_030859685.1 Actinomycetota bacterium
TCAATGACAAGCCGACGGGGGCAGTGGTTGGCCAGCAGCCCTTCGGCGGAGCCCGGAAGTCGGGGACCAACGACAAGGCGGGCTCTATCTGGAACCTCATCCGATGGGCGAGCCCCCGGACGATCAAGGAGACCTTCGCTCCTCCGACGGACTACAGGTACCCGTACATGCAGCCGGACGAGTAACCGCGCGCAGCGGCTTCGTGCGGCGATCGGCCGCCGCGAGATCGTTAGTGAGAGAGGTCGACGGTGCGGCCCTCTACCGCCACCTCCACGGTTACGTCGCGATGCTGGAATTGAGCTTGCACTTCATCGAGCTCGTCATCTGTTCGATCGGGGTGGTGATGGAAGAGGAGCACCTTGTTGATGCTCGCCTTCTCTGCAAGTCCAACCGCGTATTCGGCTGCTGCGTGTCCGAACAGGGCACCCGAGGAGAACTCGGACGCCAGGTATTGCGCATCGTGGATCAGAACGTCAACCCCCTCGACGAGATCCATCACGGCCGCGTGGTACTCGCCGAGTCCCTCCGCTCCCTCGCCGAGGGCCGCGGGATTGTGATCCGAGATGTAGGCGAATGATGTCGACCCGTCCGACAATCGATAACCGAAGGTCGGTCCACCCTTGTGGGGCACGCGCCGGGCCAGCACTTTGAACCCCTCGAAATCGTGTTCCCCCTCATCGACTGTTCCGAAGGAACAGATCCCGCGCATCTCCGTCGGATCGATCGGGAAGTAGGGCGGAGACATCGCCTGCCGTAGGACTTCTAGAGGTTCCTTGTGCTCCGGTACCACGAGGCGGGCGCTCGCGTCCTCTCGATCCAGAGACGCGAAGAACGGCAGTCCCTGGATGTGGTCCCAGTGCAGATGCGTGAACAGGATCGTGCCGCGGAACGGCGAGGAACGGAGGATCTCACCTACACGCCGGATGCCGGTTCCTGCGTCGAGGATCAGGTGGGTTCCATCGGCGCCGGTGACGGCAACGGACGGGGTGTTGCCGCCGTACCGGACGAAAGCCGACCCGGTGGCAGGCGTCGATCCCCTGACGCCGGCCAGGAATAGCTTCACAGCTTAGGACCGCTGGTCTTCTCGCTTGTGGCCCTCGGCCAGTTCCGCGAGCGCGTCGCGATCGACCTCTTCCGCCGATACGACTGCCACCTTGCATGGCGTCACCGCGGTGAGAGTTGAGGTCCGGGTACCGCCTTCCAGTGCTGCACGCTCACCGATGATGGCGCCGGGGCCGAGCTCAGCCAGCGACTCCCCATCGACCTCGACTCGCAGAACGCCGTCGAGCAGCAGGAACATGTCCGTGCCTGCCTCACCTTGCTCGACGAGCTTCTTGCCTTCGGCCAGCCTCTTGACCTTCGGCTTCCGCCCCCCCATCAACGTCCGAGAGAGCTCCCGCTCGAGAGCCGATTCGACCTCGGTGACGATCGCCGGAGAATCCTCGTCGCCCCAGGGAGTGTGCTCGCCGAAGGCGTTCCTGTACCAGTTCTTGAAGTCGATGACTCCCGACTTCGCCGTGAGCTTCCCCGAGTCGTCGTAGATCCAGTGCCGGGGGAAGGTGCTTGCGCCGGTCAGATCCTGTTCGACGGAGCCGTCGGCATCGATGGTCAGGCTTAGCGTCGTCCATGCGACCGGCGAGACGATCTGCACGAACGGAGGGCGGTTCACGTGGCGCGGCGCCGGCAGGGGGGTCCTGCCTCCCGCCGTTTGGACGAAGCGGACCGTCGAGCCCTCCACCTCCGGTTCCGCCCGCATGTCCGGGAAGGCGATGGTCGGAAAGAGCATGTGCCGGCTGCCGACGCTGAAGTTGGTCACGCCCAGACGACCTCCTCCGGAGTAGCCGTAGGCGATCAGGCGTCCGTCTTCGATCTCGATCCAGGCTCTCAGCACGTTCGCGAACCTGATCGCGCCCGACTCGATAAGCCCATCGAGGTCCTCGATCACGTCCGGCGGGGGCTCGTCGTAGTGGGTGACGCCCACCTCGAACGGCATCTTGGTCATCCCCTTGATGGCCTCGGAAGGGATCCACGTGACCGATGTGACGCTTTTCTCGATCCTCATCGCTCGCTCCTCCTCTGTCGAGATCGTCCCGCATCGACGATATGAATCGCGTCCGCTGGTCCAGCTACTGGCCCACAATCCGCCCGCTGGGAATGGGGGCCAGGTTCAAACGCCAATCTAGCCCGACCTCCAAGGCACAGGAAGGGGGTACGCACCCGCTCTGGCTGTGGTGGTCGCACCGCCTTTTGTGGGGTGAACCCCCTTTCGGCCGGCTCCCCGAGTCCCCAGAATGGCGGCATGGTCGAGGGTCGAATCACGGTCGTTCTTGCGGATGACAACCTCATCGTGCGCGAGGGGGTCCGGGCGCTGCTGTCGCTAGAGGACGACCTCGAGGTCGTGGGAGTTGCTGCGGATTACGACGAGCTCATCGCTGCAGCTGAGGCCGCCACCCCTCAAGTAGTGGTCACCGATATCCGGATGCCTCCCTCGTTTCAGACGGAGGGCATCGATGCGGCCAAAGAGGTCCGGAAGAGGCAGCCGGGAACCGGAATCGTGATCCTCTCGCAGTACGACGATCCCGAGTACGCGATCTCGCTCCTCAACGACGGGGCTGCGGGCTACGCGTACCTCTTGAAGGACAAGATCGCAGAAGGGGACCAGCTCGTCCGCGCCATACGCGAGGTATCGGCCGGCGGCTCCGTGATCGATCCCAAGATCGTCGAAGCTCTGGTCAACCCCGTCACGAAGGGCGACGAGCTATCACCCGACGAGGAACATCTACTTGGGCAGATCGCAGCGGGAAAACCCATCAAAGCGATAGCGGCCGCCTCGAAGACGACTGCTGCAGCCGTCTCCGAGGAAGTCGACCGGCTCTTTTTGAAGCTCGCTGAGGGCGCAAGCCATGGGGAGCTGGGGGCATTGCAGCGACTCAAGATGCTTCACGAAGCGATCGTGGACCGTGAGGAACAAGGCGAGTCACTCAGCCGCATGCTTCCCGGGGGGTTGGCGGAGAAGATCCGACGGGATGGTCACCGCATCGGCGTCACCGAAACGCTGGAAGTAACGGTGGTGATGTCGGATGTACGCGGATACTCCTCGATCGCGGAGATGTCGGACCCCAGTGTCCTTGCCGGACAACTGAACGAACATCGCGCCGAGATGAACCGCTGCATCCTCGAGTTGGAGGGCACGGTCATGCAGTTCGTCGGGGATGCAGTGATGGGTGTTTTCGGCGCTCCGCTCCCACAAGACGATCACGCGGAACGAGCCGTCGAGGCGGCGCGAGCGATGCATGCCGGACAGCGGATGGTCAACGAGCGTTGGGTGGGGGCCGAGTTGCCCGCCTTTCATCTAGGGATCGGCCTCTCCACCGGTAAGGTTGCGGCCGCCCTTCTGGGCTCGGAGGAGCGGCTCGAGTATTCGATCGTCGGGGACAGCGTGAACCTCGCTCAACGGCTGCAGCAGCTGGCGGACGGCGGTCAAACCGTGTTGAGCAAACCCACCCTGGAAGCAATTTCCGATCCACCCACCGTGGAAGAGCTCCCGCCTCAGCAGGTCAAAGGGCGCCAGGCACAGGTGCACGCGTTCCGGGTCGCAGATAGCGGGACCGCTTGATGGATGGAGCGCGCACATCCGCTTCCCGGCTCATCCCGAGTGAGAGGATGAAAGTATGAACGATGGCGTGGTTCGTGTCCTCATCGTCGACGATCAGGAACCCTTTCGCGCCGCGGCTCGCGACGTAGTCGATCTCGCCGACGGGTTCGAGGTGATCGGTGAAGCGGAAACGGGGGAGGCGTCGATCGAGTCGGTTCGTGATCTGCACCCCGACCTCGTTCTCATGGACGTGAACCTGCCGGGCATCGATGGACTCGAAGCCACGCGACGCATCCTGAAGGAGAATCCCGAACAGGTCCTCGTCCTCGTTTTGTCCACCTACGAGGCCGAAGAGATGACACCGCGCGCCCTGGAGGC
>JALZJQ010000092.1 GCA_030859685.1 Actinomycetota bacterium
ATCCCGTGCCCCCAGCCACCACCCGTGATCACGACCGTGCGGCCCGCGAAGGCGGGCGCCGGCAACAGGACGAGCATGACGGCCACGGCCGAGAGGAGAGCGATCCGTCGCATGCCGGCAGCTTCTCTCGTTCGTAACGTTAGGCGCATACGAAACTCCTGTAGAAGTTTGTCACTGTGCTAGGGCTGCATCGTACGCGCGCAGGGTCGCAGCTCCGGTAGTTTGCCAGCTGAACCCCGCGGCCCTGGATCGTCCTGCCCTGGCCAGCAACCGTCGCAGCGCTTCGTCTCGAGCGAGTCTCCCGAGGGCCTCCGCCCACGCATCGACATCCCGGGGCTCGACCAGCAGAGCGGCATCCGCCAGTACCTCTGGGGCCGCGGAGTAGCGACCGGCCACGACCGGGGTTCCCGCCGCCATGGCTTCCAGGGGAGGCAATCCGAATCCCTCGTACAGGCTCGGATAGCAGAAGAAAGAGGCCGCGGCGAACAGGCCCGGCAGCGTCTCGTCTCCCACCCAACCGATGGGGACCACGCCGGGCGTGCGCGGGATCTCGGGGCCCCATCCTGGGGGGCCTGCCAGCACTAAAGTCCATTCCTTTAGGGCGTCGGCAGCCGCTCTCCACGCCTGTAGCAGTCGGATCAGGTTCTTTCGAGGCTCGATCGTGCCCACCGCGAGCGCGAATGGATGACGTATGCCGAATCGTTTGAGGGCGGTGTCGGCAAGAGGGGTCGCCCCGAAGAAGAGCGCAGCCACGCCTTCAGGGGTCACCGAGACGCGCTCCGGAGGGAGGCCGAACCGGTCGCGCACCTCCTCGCCCACCGCGCCGGACGGTACGAGTACCTGATCAGCCCGACCCACTGACCAGGGGACCAGATCCCGAAGGCGCTCGCCGCCAGGGAACGTGTCATCGCGATAGAAGGAAAGATCGTGAACCGTAACGACCCCGCGCGCCCGGCTCAGAGCGGGAAGCACGAAGTTCGTGGCGTGGACGAGATCTATCTGACCCACCAGCCGGTCGATAGGTGGGATGCCGAACCTCCGCCAGGCCCAGCGAACGGAGCGCGCCGGGAGCCGCCAGCGCGCGACCCCAGGCCCCGCGTGGCCGCGCAGCGCGACGGCGAAACGGACCAGGTCAACGTCCATGGCTTCGAGGCTCGTTGCCAGCTCGCGCGTGTAGCGGCCTACGCCGGTTGGAGGATCGAGCAATGGCCCAACGTCGAAAGCGACGCGCACCTAGATCGTTGCCGCTTCGGCTTCTTCTCTGTGTGCCGCGTACCAGTCGATCGTGCGCCTGAGTCCTTCCTCCAAACCGACCTTCGCGGTGAACCCGAAGGAACGCTCCGCTCGGGTCGTGTCGAGGCTTCGTCGCGGCTGGCCGTCCGGACGGGACGGGTCCCAACGGAGCCGGCCTTCGAATCCAGCCAAGAGCGCGATCATCTCGGCCAGTTCCTTGATCGGAACCTCCTCACCGGAACCGAGGTTGACCGGCTCGGGGGAGTCATATCGCTCGGTGGCGAGAGCGATGGCCTCGGCGGCATCGTCGACATACAGGAACTCGCGTGTTGCCTTACCCGTGCCCCAGACCTCGATCTCCGCGTCGCCACGTTCTTTTGCCTCGACGCACTTCTTGATGAGGGCCGGGATGACGTGAGAGACGGCCGCGTTGAACTTGTCACCGGGTCCATACAGGTTGGTGGGCAAGAGGTAGATCAGCTTCTGCCCGTACTGGGCCCGGTTGGACTGTGCATGTACCAACAACGCCTTCTTCGCCACGCCGTAAGGCGCATTGGTTTCTTCGGGATAGCCGTCCCACAGGTCTTCTTCTTTGAACGGCACCGGCGTGAATTTCGGGTAGGCGCAGATCGTACCGAGCAGGACCGTCTTCTCGACCTCACGTCGCCGAGCCTCTTCGATCACGTAGGTGCCCATCAGGAGATTCGAGATATACAGCTCGGCGGGATGTTCGAGGTTCGCGCCGATGCCCCCCACCCGCGCGGCAAGGTGGATCACCACGTCGGGAGCGACCTCGGCGAACAGCTTCTCGACGTCCGGCTGGTGCGTGAGGTCGTGGTCGCTGCTGCGCGCGATGACCACGTCGCTGGCCCCGCGAGCGGCAAGCCTGTCGCACAGAGCGCTGCCGACGAACCCGGCACCGCCGGTTACCAGGAAGCGCTTGCTGTTCCAAGGGTCCATGGTCGTATCGTAACGGTGCTGGGGCTCCTCCCAGTGAGGGTAGAGCTCAGCGTGGGACAATCCCCGCGATGTCTGTAGCCGGCCGCATGACCGTCGCCATGACCCTCGAACAGTGCTGGCATCGCGTTCCGGGGGGAACCGCAGTCGCTGCGTTGGGGATGGCGCGCGCGCTGGGTCAGGGCGATGCAGTCGAGGTGATCGGAGTAGCGGCCGCTCATCGTTCGCCGCCGCCGGCGCCGTGGAACCCGCCCGTAGAGGTGCGGCATCTTCCTTTACCACGACTGGCTCTCTACGAGGCCTGGCACCGACTAAGACAACCGGCTGTTGAGCGCGCGACGGGTCCCGTCGATCTCATCCACGCGACCGCCCTCACGGTTCCCCCGCGCACGGTTCCGCTCATAGTGACGATCCATGACCTCGCGTGGCTCGACGAGCCGCAGAATTTCACCCGGCGGGGGGTTGGCTTCTTCGACAGGGCGCTCCTTGTCACGAAACGCGACGCCGATCTCGTTCTCTGCCCGTCACGCGCAACGCAGGATGCATGTCTCAGGTATGGGTTCGAGGAGAACAGACTGCGCGTTCTGCCCCTCGGTGTGGACGCGGAGCCCGCGACGCAGGACGAGGTCACTCGGGTGAAGCGAGACTACGGATTGGAACGCCCCTACGTCCTGTGGACGGGGACCATCGAGCCACGCAAGAATCTCCGGGGCCTGTTGGGGGCGTTCGAGAGCATCGACGCACCTGTGGACCTCGTCCTCGTGGGGCCGAAAGGCTGGAACGAAGACCTCGAACCCCTGCTGGCCAAGCAGGGGGAACGCGTCAAGACGCTGGGATTCGTGCCCCGGGCGGATCTGGGTCCTCTCTATGCAGGCGCGACCGTGTTCTGCTGGCCCAGCTTCCTCGAGGGATTCGGCTTCCCGATACTCGAGGCGATGGCGCAGGGAACGCCCGTCGTAACCTCTAGAGGTACGTCTACCGAAGAGATCGCCGCAGATGCGGGCATCCTCGTCGATCCGGGCGACCCCAGATCGATCGCGGAAGGGATCGACAGGGTTCTCTCAGACGAGGGCGAGGCCCGCGAGCTCGCACAGAGAGGCCGCTCGCGTGCCGCCGTCTACACGTGGGAGCGAACCGGGGAGTTGCTCGAGTCGGCATACAGAGAGGTCATCGGATGAAGAAGGTCGGGATCAATCTGCTGTGGATGGTCCCCGGAGTGGTGGGAGGATCCGAGACCTACCTTGCGCGCCTTCTTTACGGCCTCGCCGAGCGTTCGTCCGAGCTCGACTACACCATCTTCACTCTCCCTCAGTTCAAGGATGCTCACCCCGATCTTGCGAAAACGTTCAAGACCGCCTACGCGCCGGTGAGCGGCTCGTGGAAGTCATTCCGGGTGGCGGGTGAGAACTCGTGGCTGGCGCGGGAATGCCGTCGACGCCACATAGATCTCGTTCATCACGCCGGGGGCATCGTGCCGATGGTGCGCGCCGCCCGACCGATACTGACGATCCACGACCTGCAGTATCTGTACTACCCCGAGTACTTCACGCGCGCCAAGCTTTCCTACTTGAAGCGGATGGTCCCCCGATCGTGCGAGGCGGCCCGACTCGTCCTCACGCCCAGCGAGTTCACACGTCGCACCGTCATCGAAAGGATGAACATCGACCCGGAGGTCGTCGTCGTGGTTCCGCATGGCATCTCTCCACGGGAAACCGCCGACGGCCAGGGAAATATCCGCAGGCGGTACGGGGTCGAAGGGCGGTTCTTCCTTTACCCCGCCATCACCTATCCGCACAAGAACCACCTCGTGCTCATCGAGGCATTCGCGAGGACCTTGAAGGTTCACTCCGACGTCACTCTCGTTCTAACGGGGGCCAAAGGCTCGATGGAGGTAAAGGTCGCCAAGGCGGTACGAGAGCTCGGCATCGAGTCAAACGTTCGCAGGCTCGGCTACATCCCGTCCCACGATCTCGATGCGTTGTACGACGAAGCCGTCGCCTTGACCTTCCCGTCGCGCTTTGAAGGGTTCGGAGCTCCTGTGCTCGAGGCGATGGCGCGCGGTTGCCCCGTCATCGCCGCAGACGCCACCGCGTTGCCGGAGGTCGTCGGCGATTCAGGCTGCCTTGTCTCGCCCGACAACGCCGAGCAGTGGCACCAAGCGATGACCGAGTTGATCGAGAGTTCGGAGGACCGGCAACGCTTCGCGAAAGCCGGCCTGGCCCGGGCAGGGGAATTCACCTGGCGCAGGTCCGCCGACATCCTCGAGAAGGCGTACCTGCACGCGCTGGGGACAACGCTATGAGACTCGTAGTCGTCGCCCCGCATTTCGCCCCCGACGTCGCCCCCACCGGCGAGGTCGTAACGCGTATCGTCACCGAGCTGGCCGCGCGCGGGCACGAGATCGAGGTGCTCACATCCCTACCCTGGTACCGGGGACACTCCGTGGAACCTGGCTACGGCGGCCGGCTCATCCGATACGAAGACACCCCATGGGGGCGCATCACGCGGGTTCACCCCTTCCCTGCTCAGAACAAGTTGGATCTCGTGCGCCGGGCCGCCTCCTTCCTTGGCTTCAGCACGATCCTGGCGGGTGTCGGCTCGAGAGGGGTGCAAGCCGATGGCGTCCTGGCGCTTTCTCCTCCGCTGACTCTCGGGGTGAGCGGTTGGGCGATCGCAAGACGTCGAGGAGCACCCTTCGTGTTCAACGTCCAGGACGTGTACCCGGACGTCGCGGTCGAACTCGGGATGCTGCAGAACTCGAAAATCATCGCGGGGGCGCGCCGCCTCGAGCGATTCTGCTACGACCGCGCCGACGCCATCTCGGTTCTTTCCGAGGATCTGCGCGACAACGTGGCGGCCAAGACGTCGCGACCAGACAAGGTCCGCGTCATCCCGAACTTCGTAGATACGAGCCGGATAGCGCCCCGCGAACGGGAGAACCCCTACCGGCGCGAGTTCGGGCTCGAGAACAAGACGGTCGTGATGTACGCCGGCAACGTGGGCCTGTCGCAGTCGCTGCATCTCGTCCTTGAAGCCGCCGTTGCGCTCGCCTACGAGCCGGATCTCATGTTCGTCATCAACGGTGGCGGAGCCAAACGCAGCGAACTCGAAGGGGCCGCAGCCGGGATGGCCAACGTCCGCTTCGTAGACATGCAACCCGTCGAAAGGCTGCCGGAGGTCCTCGCAGCCGGCGATATCCATCTGGTACCTCTCAAACGAGGACTGGCCCGCTCGAGCGTCCCGTCCAAGACCTATTCGGTGCTCGCGGCCGGCAGGCCCATCGTGGCGAGCGTCGACAACGGAAGCGAGGTCGCCCGCGTCCTCGAGCGCGCTGGCGCCGGGATCGCCGTTCCTCCCGACGACGCAGAAGCCTTCACGAAAGCCATCCGGCGACTGACCGAGTCCCCGGATGAGGCGCGGGCCATGGGCTCAGCGGGCCGAGCCTTCGTAGAAGCGTGGGCCTCCCCCGCAGCCATAGCCGAGGCCTACGAAAACCTTTTTGAGGAACTAGGAGAAAATCGCGCCCGTTAAGCCGGGCGTCATCCGAGCAGGCCCGGCGAACCCGAGGGGGGTCTGGGGGGAGTAGGTCGTCTCGACGACCGATCCCCCCAGTGGGTTGCCGCAGGCCGGCACGAAGTGGCGGCCGTGAAGCAAGGGCTGCGAGGAGCAGCCCGCCGCGTGCGGGCATAGGAATAGGGAATACTTAGCACGGCTAATTAGTTGTGCTAAGTATGGGTACCACTATGACTTCAGACCGTAAGCAGGGAGAAGAGCGGCTGGCGGCCGAGCTCCGGCTCGCCGTCATGCGCCTGGCCCGCCGGCTGCGGCAGCAGGCCCCGGCCGACGTCACGCCGTCGATGCTGTCGGCGCTCACCGTCGTCGAGCGCCTCGGCCCGATCACTCTCGGGGATCTCGCCGGGTTCGAACGAGTACGGCCCCCCACCATGACTCGCATCGTCACCCGGCTAGAAGAGGACGGCCTGGTCGAGCGGGAGCCGGACGAGTCGGATGGTCGGGTCACGCGACTCGAGCTTTCGAGCGCAGGGCGGAAACTCATCGCCAAGAACAGGACGCGGAAGGATGCCTACCTTGCGGACCGGTTGAAGCGGCTATCGCCGCGAGAACGGGCCCGTTTGGAGGCGGGGATCGAGGTCATCCAACGCCTTCTCGATGAGGAGGCCCGATGACGAAGCTCATGCTCGTCGCGGACCGAACTTTCAGATCGCTGAGGATCCGCAACTACCGTCTCTACTTCTTTGGGCAGGTCGTGTCGTTCACAGGCACCTGGGTGCAGTCTGTGGCGCAGATGTGGCTGGTGCTCGAACTGACCGGGAGCGGGGTCGCGCTCGGGATCGTCACCGCTCTCCAGTTCCTCCCCATGTTGCTGTTCGGGATCTGGGGCGGGGTGATCGCCGACCGCTTCGACAAACGCAAGGTCTTGATGTGGACGCAGTCCGCCGGCGCGGCTCTGGCGCTCCTACTCGCAGTGCTGTCCCTTACCGACGTTCTTACGCTGTGGATCATCTATGGCTTCGCGCTCGCGCTTGGCTTCGTTACCGTCGTGGACAATCCAACCCGTCAGAGTTTCGCGGTGGAGATGGTCGGTCCTCGTGACCTCAGCAATGTCGTTGGTTTGAACAGCACGATCTTCACTTCGGCTCGCATGTTGGGTCCTGCCCTCGCTGCCGTCCTGATCGCCGCCTTCGGAGTGACCGTCTGTTTTTTCATCAATGCCGTGTCGTATGTCGCCGTGATCGGCTCGCTCTATGCGATGCGACCCGAGGAGCTGCATCGAAGCGACCCGGTTCCACGCTCGAAAGGCCAGCTTCGGGCGGGCTTTCGTTACGTCTGGACACGTCCGGAGCTGCGATCGGCGATCCTGCTGGTCAGCATCATCGGCACCTTCGCGTTCAACTTCCGCATCCTTCTTCCCCTGATGGCGAAGACGACGTTCGGGGGCGACGCCGGGACCTACGGCGCGCTCGCCGCGATGATGGGCGCGGGCACCGTGATGGGGGCGCTAGGTGTCGCAAGTCGCGTGCGCCCGAGACGCAGGGTGCTGATCGGGTCGGCACTCGCGTATGGAGTGCTGATCATCGCCGCGGGAGCCGCTCCGACGATCGAGGTCGAGCTCGCACTCCTGGTGCCGATGGGGGCTGCGGGCATCGCATTCCTATCCACCGCCAACGCAATGATGCAACTCAACTCCACCGATTCGATGAGAGGCCGGGTAATGGCTCTCTATGCGGTCGTTTTCCTTGGCAGTATGCCCATTGGCAGCCCGGTCACCGGCTGGCTGGCAGAAACCGTCGGGATCCGAGGGACCTTCTACATAACCGGCGCACTGACGATCGCAACCGCCTTGGTGGCGCTCCAGTGGGCTCGCCGGCAACGAAACCTGGCGGCCGTCGCCGACCCCGAGGATGGTTCCGTCAGCGAGGCCGCATAACGTCCGGCATCGTTCCGATCCGCTCAGTAACCCACGATGCCAGTTCCCCCAAGAAACTCGGGTCGATCGAGTGAGGCATGGGCGACTCCCGGAAGAGCACGTTCGCTCCCGCCGCCTGAAGTCGCTCTCGCGCAGCCCGGCCGAAGTCCACACCGATCACCGGATCGTAGGTGCCGTGACCAACCGCGACGTGAAGTCCGGAACGGTCGTCGAGGTCCAGGTCGAGCCCCTCGACCGTCGGTAGGAACCCACTGAGTCCGATCAGCCCGGCCGGTTGGGTCCGTCCCCGTTCCAGCCCTACCGAATAGGTCATCACGGCCCCCTGCGAGAACCCGCCGACGATCGTGCGGTCCA
>JALZJQ010000148.1 GCA_030859685.1 Actinomycetota bacterium
GGACCGGCCCTACGGCCAGGAAGAACAGGATCACCGCGGCCGAACCGGTCACGAAGTCGGCCACCAAGATCGTCCGGAATGCCCGCGACATGCCGCGCTCGACCGCCGCACGCATCGTCTTCCCGGATCGGACCTCATCCTTCAACCGCTCGAACGCGACGATGTAGGAGTCGGCGGTGACGCCGAGCGACACGATCAATCCCGCCACTCCGGCCAGACTCAGGGACAATCCCGCGCTTCT
Organism: Actinomycetota bacterium; assembly: GCA_030859685.1. GTDB lineage: Bacteria > Actinomycetota > CADDZG01 > CADDZG01 > WHSQ01 > JACCXF01. The sequence continues at coordinate 242 of JALZJQ010000148.1, forward strand.
GGATAAGGCCGTGATCAGCGCGTACAAGGAGGCGGCGAAGATGAACAGCCCGAGCCACACGACGAGGCCTAGGGCCCTGTAGTAAAGCAGCATGTAGATCATCACGAGGCCCAGACCGATCGCACCGGCCTGCAGTCCGGCGGTCAAGGAGTCGCTCCCGAGAGTCGGGGAGATCTTGCGGACCTCAGATTGGACCAAGGTGATGGGAAGGGACCCGGTGCGCAGCACGAGAGCGAGGTCCTTGGCCTCCTGCTCGTTGCCGCCCACTGTGATCTGGGTCTCGCCGCCCGCTATCCCCGTGCCGCAGACGACACCTTGATCCATGCCGGGGGCCGACTGCACGACCCCGTCGAGGACGATCGCGACGCGGCTCTTTACCTGCTCGCCCTCGTCGCGGAGGCAGGCGAGCTCGTCGGTGAACGATTCCCACGTGGCGGAACCCTCGTCGTTCATCTCGAGCGTCACGAGCCAGCCGCCGGTGCCCTGAGTGTCGAGCACCGCACTCGCCTGGGTCACGATGTCGCCCGTCAGCTCGGCGGGCTTGAGCCGATACAAGGCACCTTCGTCACCCTCCTGGCCCGACGGGTAAACGACCTCTTCGTCATTGACCTCCGTTCCAACGTCCTCGGTGACTTCGGGGGTCTTCTTCTCGGGCGCGTTGTCGGGGATGATCTCTTCTACCTGGCGGAAGGTGAGCTGCGCGGTGGTTCCGATCACCTCGAGCGCGCGGCGCTCGTTCTCGACCCCCGGCAACTGGATCAAGATATTGTCCTCGCCACCAACGCTGACCTCGGACTCCGCAACTCCCAGCGAGTCGATCCTGGATCGGATGATGTCCGTGGTCTTCTGCAGCACGTCGTCCGTCACCTCGCCCTCTGCGGTGAGGATGACGCTGGTGCCGCCTTCGAGATCCAGGCCGAGTGCAGGCTCCCATCCGGCGACAAGGATCGCCGCAACGGACCCGAAGGCGACGATCATCGTCACCAAGAGATAGATGCCGTATGGCTTACGACGCATGCCTGTCCCTCACCTATAGAAGCTGAGAACCGTTGATGACGATCTTGAAGCGGCAGTCAAGGTACTCCGCCGCTCGCCTGCACATGACCATGCGAGACAGGAAGATCTCGAAGTAGTCCATGACGTCCGCCACCTCGGTCTCGATCTTCAACTCGAGCGTCAGGGTGCGAGCTTCGGAGTCGACCCGCAAGAACGAGCGCTCGACGGCGTGGTTCACCCGGTCGTGGATGTCGAACAGGGCGGGATCCTTGATACGGACCCGGCTTCTGTGTACGTCCGACTTGTCGGCGACTATCAGGGCTGCTCCGACGGGGTTCACCGGATGGCCGAACTCCTCCTCGTGGTTGCCGATCGCGGCCATCACCACGCCGATCTCCTTATAGGTCATCCCGAGATCCTTGAGGATGTCGTAGGTGATCGTTGCGCCGGTCTGTGAGTGCATCGTGCGCGAGACGAAATTCCCCATATCGTGCAGGTAACCTGCGATCGAGCCGAGCTCCTTCATCCGGTCCTCGTAGCCCAGCCGATGGAGAACGTTGAAGGCTATGTGCGACACAAGTCCGGCGTGCCGGAATCCATGCTCCGTGTACCCGATCTCGCCGAGGTACCTGTCCGCCAGGGAGATGAAGGTCTGCACCCCCTCGTGGTTCTGAACCGCCTCGATCGTCACCTCCGAGCCGGGACCCAGAGTCTCCGGAGCGGGATCGATCGGTTTGGCTTCGGTCGATGCGCGCAGGAGACCCTGGAGGTCCTCGGGATCCGCCGCGCCCGCCGGCATGTTCATCCCCGCATCAACTCCTTGCGCCCCACCCCTTGATGGTCACGCTCGGTCATCCGCCGGCGGCTCTCCCTGCCCATCGACGTCATCTGTCTCGTCGACGACCTGCCGGGCTACTGCCGATTTCACGATGCGGATGACCGTGCCACTGGCGATCTCGACCTCCATATCCTCGTCATGGATATTCCTGATGGTTCCGAAGATGCCACCTATGGTGACGATCTCGTCCCCCAGGCCGAGGCCTTCGATCAACGTGCGGTGCTGATCGACCCGCCTCTTCTGCGGGCGGATCAACATGAAGTAAAAGATCCCCACGAGAAGGACCAGGAAGATAAGACTCGAGGCTCCACCTTGCACGAGGCGTCACGTCCTTTTTATCGAGTTGAGCATTACGCGAATCAGAGCCGCTTGCCGCGGCTCCCTCCGCCAATCCTACCGCCGCCCGGCTTATTCAGTTCGAGCAGGTGCGGCAGCCGGTTCTCGCCCTCAGAAGCGCCCGAATAGATCGGGGTGGGACCTCTCGGGGAGGGGGACGCCCAGGTGTTCGAAGGCGGCTTCGGTCGCCACCCTGCCCCTGGGAGTCCGTCTGATCAGACCGATCTGCATCAGGAACGGCTCGTAGACGTCCTCGATCGTATCGGGCTCTTCGCCCACCGAGACGGCGAGGGTCGACAGCCCCACGGGCCCGCCGCCGAACTTCCTGACGATCGTGTCCAGCACGGCGACGTCGACCTTGTCGAGTCCCTTGTCATCGACCCGGAAGATCCGCAGCGCCTGCTGGGCGATCGACTCGTCGATCGTGCCCGAGGCGCGCACCTGAGCGAAGTCGCGCACCCGGCGCAGCAGCCGGTTCGCTATCCGTGGCGTCCCCCTCGACCGGCGAGCGATCTCCCTTCCCCCAGCCTCGTCGATCGTCACGCCCAGTATCGAAGCCGAACGTCCCACGATGACCTCGAGGTCGGCCGGTGGATAAAGGTCGAGTCGCTCGACGAGCTCGAACCGGCTGCGGAGCGGGCCCGTGATGAGTCCGGCCCTTGTCGTCGCCCCGACCAGGGTGAAGCGCGGGAGGTCGAGACGAACGGTCTGAGCGCTCGGTCCTTTGCCGATCACGAGATCCAGCTCGAAGTCCTCCATCGCGGGATAGAGGACCTCCTCGACCGTACGAGGAAGACGGTGGATCTCGTCGATGAAGAGCACGTCCCCGTCCTCGAGATTCGTCAGGATCGCAGCGAGATCACCGGCGCGCTCGAGAGCCGGTCCCGACGTCTGACGGATCTCCGCCTCCATGTCGCGCGCCACCACGTGGGCCAGCGTCGTCTTCCCGAGCCCGGGCGGGCCGGACAGCAACAGATGCCCCACGGGCTCGTTCCGACCGCTGGCGGCTTCGAGAACGATGCCCAGGTGCTCCTTGAGCTCGGGTTGTCCGACGAACTCGTCCAGCGTGCGCGGCCGGAGGGTGGTCTCGGCCTCTCGCTCCGTCGGGTCGATCGCCATGGCGAGGATCTCGTCGCTCATGCCAGCACCTTCAGCGCGGATTTGACGACCTCCTGCACCCCGTCGTCGGGCCCAGGGGCCACCTCGCCCAGCGCGGCGCGGACCTCGCCGGGCGAGTAGCCGAGGTGCTCGAGGGCAGAACGAGCTTGCGCGAGGGAATCGGGGCGAGCCCCAACCACCTCGAGGTCGGGCAGCGCAAGCTTCTCCTTGAGATCGAGCACGATGCGCTGGGCGGTCTTCCTTCCGATGCCGGGAACGGATGCAAGCCCCGCGACATCGTCCGTGACCAGCGCCCTGCGGAGATCCTCTGGCCCGAACGCGGAGCACACCTGCAGGGCGACCTTGGGTCCAACCCCCGACACGGTCAAGAGGGCCTCGAACGTACGTCGCTCGCTCTCGGTGACGAACCCGAACAACGTCATCGCGTCCTCGCGCACATGGAGATGCGTCCACAGGCGCACCGTGCCACCGTCCGGAGGCAAACCGGCCAGAGTTGTGGTGGGACAGCTGAGCCGGTATCCAACCCCGTGGACCTCGAGGAAGCAGCCGTCGGGGGTTCGACCGGCCACCTCGCCGCGGAGGAACCCGATCATCGGAGTGCCCGCTCGACCGCGTGCGACAGACCAGCCCGGTTGATGTGACAGATGGCGAGAGCGCACGCGTCGGCGGCGTCCGCCGAGGACGGTGGTGCGTCCAGCCCGAGCAAGACGGCGATCATCGCTTGCACCTGGTGCTTGCTGGCGCTCCCGACGCCGACGACGGACTGCTTGACCTCAGAAGGCGTGTAGGTGGTGACGGACAATCCGGCCTCTGCCGCGGCTAGCAACGCCATGCCCGACGCCTGCCCGACCGCCATCGCGGTCTTGACGTTGCTATTGAAGAAGAGTCGTTCGACCGCGACCACGTCTGGCTCATGACGACGTATGAGTGCCGCGAGCGCAGCCCGCAAAGTCGCCAGCCGGGTCTCGTGGGGGGTCCCGGCGGGAGTCCGGATCACACCCAGATCGATGGGCGCCATCGCCCCGCGAACGCGTTCGACCACCCCGAATCCCGTGGTGGCGACGCCCGGATCTATCCCCAACACCCGCATGCGATCCCTTCCAGACTCGATGTCGAACGCCTGTTCGCCCCAGATTAGCCGAGCCCACCCCCGTTCTCTCGTCTTTCCTATGCCCGCACGCGGCGGGCTGCTGACTTGCTTCACGGCCGGCATTTTCATGCCGGCCTGCGGCAACCCCTGGGGGGATCGGCCGTCGAGACGGCCTACTCCCCCCAGACCCCCCTCGGGTCTAACTGCCGCATTCGAAGCTAGCCGGCCACAGCCTCCAGGATCTCGTCGGAGATATCGAAGTTCGCATACACGTCCTGGACGTCGTCGAGCTCCTCGAGGGAGTCGACGAGGCGAAGGACCTTCTTAGCGTCGGACTCGTCGAGCGCGATCGTCGTCTTAGGGACCTGTGTCAGATCGCTCGACTCGATCGCCATCCCCGCCCCCTCGAGCGCTTCCCTTACCGGCTTGAGAGCATCCGGAGGCGTTATCACCTCGATGGACTCGTCGGACGACCGCACATCCTCGGCCCCGGCATCCGCCGCAACCAAGAAGACGTCGTCCTCGGCAACGGAGGAACCCGGGACGATCACGATGCCTTTCGGTTCGAACATCCACGACACTGCGCCCGGTTCGGACAGCTTCCCGCCGAACCCATTGAAGGCGCTGCGAACGTCCTGAGCCGCGCGGTTGCGGTTGTTCGTGAGGCAATGAACCAGGATCGCGACACCGCCGGGGCCGTAACCTTCGTATGAGGTCTCCTCGTACGACTCCCCCTCGAGCTCACCGGTGCCGCGCTTGATCGCACGTTGGATGTTGTCGTTCGGGACGGAGCTTTCCTTAGCCTTCTGCACAGCCGCCGCGAGCGTTGGATTCGAATCGACGCTGCCCCCGCCTTCTCGCGCGGCTACCTCGACGAAACGCAGCAGCTTGCCCCACATCTTCGAACGCTGAGCATCCGCGGCGCCCTTCTTGCGCTTGATCGTGGACCATTTCGAGTGACCGGACATCTAGGAGCCGGCCATCTCGACGAAGAGCTCGTGGATCCTCGGATCCCCCGTCATCTCCGGATGGAAGCTCGACGCCATCATGCGCCCCTGGCGTACGAGCACCGGTTGGTCGTCACACGAAGCCAGTACCTCGACGTCATCACCCACCCGCTCGACGGCGGGGGCGCGGATGAACACCGCGCGGAACAGCTCGTCGAGCCCGGCAACCGTGAGATCCGCCTCGAACGAGTCGACCTGGCGCCCGTATGCGTTCCGGCGAACGGCCATGTCCATCACTTCAAGACGATGCGGAGCGGCCTCGCGGCCGGTGATGTCGGTTGCCATCAGGATCATCCCCGCGCAGGTGCCATACAGAGGCATCCCGGAACGGACGCGCTCGCGCAGCGGCTGCAGCAGCTCGAACCGATCCAGCAATCTCCCGATCGTGGTGGACTCCCCGCCCGGGAGAACGAGTGCGTCCACCGACGCGAGCTCGTCGGGTCGCTTGACGATGGTCGTGGTCGCGCCTGCGGAGCCCAGGGCAGTCAGGTGTTCACGTACGTCTCCCTGCAGACCCAGAACACCCACCTTCATCGGGCTGCTACCAGCCTCTGGAGGCCAGGCGCTCGGACTGCGGGATGTCGCTCACGTTCAGACCCACCATCGCCTCGCCTAAAGAACGGGACACCTTCGCGATGATCTCTGGTTCGTTGAAGTAGGTCGTGGCCTCAACGATGGCTTTCGCGCGCACTTCAGGGTCGCCGGATTTGAAGATGCCCGAACCCACGAACACGCCATCCGCTCCGAGGTGCATCATCATCGCCGCGTCCGCCGGCGTGGCGATGCCTCCGGCCGTGAACAACACAACTGGCAGCTCCCCGGTCGTGGCGAGCTCGCGAACGATCTCGTAGGGAGCGCCGAGCTCCTTCGCCGCAGTCATGAGCTCTTCCGAGCCAAGCGTGGTTAGCCGCTTCATCTCCGACGTGATCGCGCGCATGTGCCGGGTGGCTTCGACGACGTTGCCCGTCCCCGCTTCGCCTTTGGAGCGGATCATCGCCGCCCCTTCACCGATCCTTCGAAGCGCCTCTCCTAGATCCGTGGCGCCGCATACGAACGGAACGTTGTAGTCCCACTTGTTCACGTGGTGGCTTTCGTCCGCCGGAGTCAAGACTTCGGACTCGTCGATGTAGTCGACGCCAAGAGCCTGCAACACCTGCGCCTCGACGAAGTGGCCGATACGGCACTTGGCCATCACTGGGATCGAAACCGTCTCCATGATCTCGCTGATCTTGTCGGGGTCGGCCATGCGCACGACGCCACCCTCGGCCCGGATGTCCGCGGGGACCCGTTCGAGGGCCATCACCGCGACGGCGCCCGAGTCCTCGGCGATCTTGGCTTGCTCCGCGGTGGTGACGTCCATGATGACGCCGCCCTTCAGCATCTCGGCGAGTCCGCGCTTGACCCGCAGGCCTCCCGTGTCTTTCGAAGTGTCGACCATGCCTTCCCTCTCCGCCGGCGATCGAGGGGGCTCCGTCGGATCGTCCCGGACGTGAAATAGGGCCCCTGACCTGGATGTTTGTCGCACTCATCGTAACAGGCGGCGCTCGGCGCTCGGGCCCTACTTGACGGTGATCGAGCCTTTGATCGCGCCCTTCTTTGACGGAACCAACTCGATCCAGATCGGGCCCCGCTCGAAGGTCATCTCTTCGCCGCCGGCCACCGTGAAGCGCGGGATCGCGTTCTTGCCCTTCATCGACCACTTGCCGTTGAAGACCTTGCCGTCACGGAACAACAGCGCGGTGCCTTTACCTTCGAGGGAGATGTCGGGCGAAGGATTGCCTGCGACGTCGGTGATGTGCGGATCGGGACTGACCTTCACCTGCTGAACCACGAGGTTGGGCACCGCGATCTGCTTGCCCGAGGTCACCCGGAAGGGCGTTCCCGCCTCGAAACGACGCCAGGCCCCCCTGACCCAGCGATACTCGATGGTGTTCGCCGAGCCGAAGGTGAGCGTCACGCTCCGCGCCTTCTTTCCCTTGCCGGCGGGCTCGCCGAACGAGAAGATCTGTTCCGGGGCCCCCAGCTTCTTGGGGGCACGCGTGCGCACCTTCTCGGTGTTCGAGAACAACGAGTGGACGTCTGTCGAACCCAGAGGGTCACGGAAGAACGCCTTGCCGCCGTTCATCTCGTCGAGCGCCACCAGCTTGCGCTTCTTCAACTCGCGCTCGACGATGGAGTTCGCGCCCGAGAACCCGAGGACCCGCGTGAACGGGAGAGCGAGCTTCGGGTCGTCGAACCGGGCGCTCCGCACGGGGCCCACCTTGGAGCTTTCGCCGCAGTGGAAGATCGCCATGAAGCGAGTGATGCCGCCTTCGACGAGCTCCTCGTACACCAGATCGGCTTTCTCCAGCCCGCTCTGAGGGCGCGCTGCCGGCGAGTTCTCGATCTTGATCGCAACCGCCGGGCGGCTGCCCTTGATCCCCTTGGGGATGGCCTCGCCCGTGAGAGGACAGACCGCGGGTTCCTCGGGCTTGGGCGACGACGACTCCTCCGGGGGAGCCGCCCTCGGGTCGTCGCTGTCCGAGCACGCCGCCAGGCCGAGCACCAGAAGGAGCGCCCCGGCGGCGAGAAGCTTCGGCGGGCTACTCATAAGAGAACGAACCCTTGACATCGCCCTCCTGGCTCGGCACCAGATGGATCCACGTCGAACCCGGCGTTAGGAGCATCGTGTCACCCGACTTCGTCTCGAACCGCACCGTCCCTTCGAGCTCCTCGCGGGTCCAGGTCCCCACGATCGCCCTGCCATCCCGGAACAGGACGGCTCGCCCCGTACCGGTCTCGTCGGCGATCTCGAGCGAGGGGTTTCCCGCGATGTCCTTGATCTCGGAGAAGTTGACCTCGTGCTCCTCGATCATCACGTTGTCCACGGAGATCTGCTTGCCCGTCTCGGCCACGAACGGTTGCCCCGCCTGGCTGCGCAGGTAAGCGCCGCCCTGGAACTCGTAGGTGATCGAGGTGGCGGCGCTGAAATCGATCTGCACCGTCGAAGCCTTCTTCGTCTTGCCTTCGGTGTCACCGAACTCGAAGCCGTCGCCCGAGGGCGCTTCGTCGAACTCTTTCTGACCCACCTTGCGCGAGCCCGCTGTGTTCGCGTAGAGAGTGTGCTCCAGAGAGATCCCGGGCCTTTCGACGCGTCGCATGGCGCTGTCTGCACTGTCCTCGTCGACGATCACGACATCGCTCTCCCCGAGGGCCTGCATGACCGGTTCGTTCGCCCCAGAGAACGCGAGGATCTTGGTGGTAGGGATCATGATGGCCGGGTCGACCGCCCGGGCGCTACGCACCGGACCAGCTTTCTCAGCATCGGTGCAGTGGTAGATCGCCATGAACCGCGTGACTCCGCCTTCGACCGCCTCCTCGTAAACCACGTCGGCCTTCTCGAGGCCGGAGAGGGGGTAAGCAACGGACGCGTTCTCGATCTTCACCGCAACCGCCGGCCGGTCGAGGATCGCCTCGTCATCGGGCTCCTCGCCGGTCAAGGGACAGGTCTTCGGCTCCACCAGAGCCCGGATGCCGGGCACGTTCTCGGCGCCTCCGAACAGGAAGAACGCCACCACGGCGAGGGCCGCTATGCCTCCGCCGATGCCCAGGATCGCTTTGGTTCTGCTCGACAAGCTCGCTGCCTCCTCGTTCGTGATCGTCTTGTCTTCATCTTCGACTCCGCGACCGCGCCGCGGTTGCACCCGGGGTCGTCCTTCTGGGGCGGATCACCGTGTGGCGGCGACCGGGTCACCCGTTTCATCACTTCTGCCGGGCTCGCGCGGGGCGCGAAAAAGCGCCCTCCGGCGCCGGGTCACGCTAACACGGTGGTACGACTGCGCAGCGGAAATGCGAGGCCGTGGCGAACGCTTCGAGGCTCGTGGCTGAACCCTAGAGGTCCAGCAGGGCCTCGATCCGCTCCTCCGGAGGCGCGTGCCGTTCATCCCGGCCCACGAACCAGAAGGCCGCCCGGGGGACCGCCCCGGCGCTCGCCTTGGCCAGCGCGGAAGCGAGAGCGGGGGGGTAGCGGGTAACCGCGCAGGTGCGCAGGTCGTCCTCCTGTCCGACGGGCCTGCGAAGCGACCCCGCCAGCGGGCCCAGGGCTGCTTCCACTGCATAACGCCGGACGACGGCCGGTTCGGTCCGGAGCAGTGTGTGCGCGACGACCGCTTCGAGCTCGGTGCGCGTGAGGGCGTTGAGATAGCTAGTAGAGATGCCGACAACCGGCGCCCCAACATAGGACGCGAGCGCGTTCGGCTCGCCCTTCTCGATCACGCTTATCGAAGGTTTCTTCAAGCCCAGGTCGGTTGCTACTCCCCCCACGACATTCGCGAGACGAGGATGCTCCCCGTCCCGCAGCGAGCGGGCGCCGGCGCGGGCTAGCACCAAGCGGGGCTGCATCGCCACCCACGCCAGGACGGCCGCGATGACAAGCACGGCGACAGCGACGCCCACGAATGGACTCGCCAGCGCCGCAATGAGCGCGCCGAGGAACGCCGCGGCCACGACCACCATGACCATGGGTAGCAGCCACGCCATCGCGCGAGGACGCTGCGCCGGTATCTCGCCCCAGGCCGATGCGTCCCTACGATTCCGCGTCGTCTCTTCCGCCAGCTGGACCATGATGCCAGGCTACCGCCGAGTCAGAGCTTGCTCGTAGATGTCCTCGACCCCGGCTGCGAGCCGGCTCCAATCGAAGCGTTGTGCCACCTCACGTCCTCGGTCGCCCATTTCGCGGATCACTTCCGGCTGAGTCAACGCACGCCTCAGACCGCGCGCCAGTGCCGCGGGTTCGTCGGGGGGAACAAGGAGGGCCGCGTCCCCCGCTACCGAGCGGAACGCCGGCAAGTCCGAGCACACGACCGGTGCACCGGCGGCCATCGCCTCGGCGAGAACGATCCCGAAGGACTCGCCTCCTAGCCCCGGGGCACAGTAGACGTCCGCGGCCCGGAAAGCGCGCGGCAGATCGTCTTCAGACAACCTGCCGATAAAGGTGGCCTCGATCCCAAGGCGCCGTGCGAAGGACCTCGAGAACCTCTCTTCCGGGCCCCCACCGGCGACCACGAGACGAACGTCGAGGTCGCGCAGGAACGTCATGGCCTCGATGAGGACGTCCAGACCCTTGCGTTTCTCGAGGCGTCCAAGGAACAGGATCCTTTTCCCTGGCCCGAGATCCATCGGCTCCGCGTCCGCGAAACGCTCCACTTCGACACCGTTCGGTGTGAGCTCGTACTCGCCCGGGAAGTAACGCGACACCAACCCTCGTGCGGCATCCGACACCGCGGTTCGCACTGTGAGCCGGGAGGCCGCGCGAGCGAGCACGGGGCGGGACGCTCTGTATCCGAAGCTGCTCTCCGCGGCTGCGTGGAACGTGCCAACCGTCGGCGCCTCGGCGTTCCACAGCGCCAGCAAGGACAAGCTCGGAATAAGTGGCTCGTGCACATGAACGACCTGCGGCTCCAGTACCTCGAGTGCTCGGCGTATGCCCGCCGCTGCGAGAGGGCCGAACGCGACCGGCGCCATGGAGCCGTTCGCCGGCACCGACAGCGCTCGCCCCACCAAGGTGACCCCGACGGGCGACTCAGCAACCTGGCCGGACGATTGCGGCGCGAGGATCCCGATGGTGTGCCCGCGCGCTTCGAGCGCGCGAGCAAGGGCGCGGACGTGACTCTGGACCCCCCCGAAACGGTCCCATGCGTACGGGCACACGATGGCGACCTTCAACTCTGCTTCCGATCCTCGGTCCAGAAGGGCTGGAAGACGTGCCATTCGGAGGGGTGCTCCGCAACCGCGGCTTCGAGGTGCTCCGCCACCTTCTGCGTGAGCTCGGCCAGTGCTTCTCGACCCGCCGCCTTCGGCAGCTCGATCGGGTCGCTCATGTCGGCCTGCCATCCCCATCGCCCTCCGGGCAACCGGGTGCTGTGGATGCCGGCGAACAACAGCGGTACGCCGGTACGCAATGCGATAGAGGCGGGACCAGCCGGAAGAGTTGCGTCCCGTCCGAAGAACTTCACTCGAGGTCCCGTTCCCTTCAGGTCTCTGTCCCCCAAGATCGCAACGACCTGTCCGGCCTCGACCGCTTCGATCAGCTTCAACGAGACACCACGCTCGGCGGGGTGGATCGTGATCCCGAGCTTCGCCCGATGCTGCACGAAGAAATCGAACAGGCGACGAGGTCGCAGCACCTCCGCCACGGTCACCACCGAGCGACCCGAGGCGCCCGCCCACGCTCCCGCAGCGTCCCAGTTGCCCAGGTGGCTGACGACCACGATCGCGCCCTTCCCGCGCTCTCTGACTTCATCGATCTTGTGAGCGCGGGGAACGATGAAGCGTTCGAGGAAGAACTCCTTGCCCTCTCTGACATACCTGAAGGTCTCGAGCCAGTAGCGCGCGTAAGACTT
>JALZJQ010000174.1 GCA_030859685.1 Actinomycetota bacterium
CAGTCGCTGGGCTTCGTCGGAGCACGGAATACAGGCCCGAGGGGGGTCTGGGGGGAGTAGGTCGCCTCGGCGACCGATCCCCCCAGGGATCGCCGCAGGGCGGCACGAAGTGCCGGCCGTGAAGCAAAGGCTGTGGTCAGCAGCCCGCCGCGTGCGGGCATAAGAACAGGGGTCTGGGGGGAGTAGGTCGCCTCGGCGACCGATCCCCCCAGTGGGTTGCCGCAGGTCGGCATAAAATGCCGGCCGGTAAGCAAGGGCTGCGGTCAGCAGCCCGCCGCGTGCGGGCATAGGAATAGGGGGGTCAGGTGGCGATTCAGGTTACGGACGAGGCGATCGAGGTGCTCAAGCGGTCGCTCGAGCTGGGTAGTGCCGAGGCTCGTCCGGCCGGCGTTCGTCTCCGGGGGTCGCGTGGGCTCGGAGGGGGTTTCGATATCCAGGTCGAGCTCGCGGACGAGGCGCTCGAGGGCGAGGAAGTCATCGACACCAGGGGGATCCGGCTGTTCATCGACCCCGAGGTCAGACGCGCCATCCCGGATGCCGTCGTCGCGGTCGAGCCTCAGCACGAAACCATCGTCGTCCGGCCCGCGGAGCCGACCTCATCGTGACGGTCCGCAAGCGGGTCCTGGTATCCGGCCGCGTCCAGGGTGTCTTCTTCCGGGACTCGGCCCGGCGCGAGGCTCAAAGGGAAGGTCTTGCCGGGTCGGCGCGCAATCTCGACGACGGGCGGGTCGAGGTCGTCCTCGAGGGCGACGAGGCTGCGGTCGACCGATTGATCGCCTGGTGCAGTGCGGGTCCCGACCACGCGGACGTCGACTCGGTCGACGTCACCGATGAAGAGCCGACGGGCACTACAGGCTTCTCCACGAACTAGCCGGACGCGCTACTTCGACACAGGTCAGCAGATCCCGGCGAGAAGTGCGTATGGGTTGACGGGGCCGCCGCCACCCGGGTGATATTCGAAGTGCACGTGAGGAGGGCCACCTATCGCGTTCCCCGTGTCGCCTACGGTTGCGATCAACTCCCCCGCCTTCACCGGCCCACCCGAAGTGAGGTTCTCTTTGTTGTGCATGTACCAGTAGGCATCCCCGTTGTCCGCGCTGAGGATCAGCCAGTTCCCTGCAGACTCTCCGACGCCGACGTAAGTGATGTTTCCGTCCGCGATCGCCACGACAGGCGTACCGAATGCGGCCATCATGTCCGTCCCCTCGTGGGTTCGACCCCCAGAGCGTGGAAAGCCCCAGCTGTCGATGAACGAGTTAGGTCCATCGATCGGACAAACCAGGCCCCCTGCCCCTGGCTTGGGCAGCGCGCGGACTCCATCGGTCCCCGCTTGCTCTTGAGCCGCAGCGCGCTCTCGGGCTTGAGCCGCAAGCTTCCTCTCTAGCGCTTCGTACTCATCGCGAGCCTCAACGAACTGTTCTTGCAATCGGTTTGATTCGGAGGTCAACGACCCCTCCACCTTCGAGAGTTCGGACACTTGCGCTTCGAGTTCATCTCTCTTGTCAACTAGTTCCTCTCCCGTTCTCTCTTGCTCGAGGAAAAGACGATCGTTGTTCTCATCGACGGCGGTCATGTACTCGAGGCGGGAAGCGAGCTCGCCCAAGTCGTTCGAGCTCAGGAGCACCTCTAGCGTTGCATCATCGCCGCCCATGTATAGATCGCGAGCGACAACCTCTACCCGAGCTGCCAGAGCCTCTTGCTTTCGCTCGATCCGGTTGATCTCGAGATCCGTTATCCCCCTTCGGAGACTGAGTTCATCCTGCCGCGTGCGCAGATCTTCTATACGCAAGGTCGTGGCGTCCAGTTCGTCCTGGATCGCCGACATACGGGCCTCGAGACCCTTCACCGATGTCGCCTCTTGAGCCGCGCCGGCTCCGCCGGCGAGGCTCGTAAAGACCGCGACAGCACAAAGCGGGGCAGCCCATATAAGGCGGCGCGTACGGCGGCGTCCGGTCACGGTCTAACTCCGTTTGTTGAGCTTGCATTGAAGCCGCGGCGACCGCACACAGATAGGGCCACCCGGCTGGCGATCCGTCTCCTGGATCGGACCTTCCTCCTCTAGGTCGGCAAAGGATGGATGCCCCTGAAGGCGGCTCCTCTAGGGCCGCGATCCGTCCATGGTGTCGCCGTCGAAGAGGCCTACCAGGCACCAGCCCGGCCCGTGTCCTCAGAGGAGACGAGCGGGTTCGGCAAACAGACAAGCGGCTCGGTGATCGTTCTCGCCCACCGGTTCGAGGGGTGGATCCTGCTCCGTGCACACCGTCTGCTCCTTGAAGCACCGGGACGCAAACCGGCAGGCGACCGGGGGGTCGACGCAACTGGGCACCGTCCCGGGAAGGGGGATCCTCTTGCGTAGACGCTCCTTACGAGGGTCCGCCACCGGAACCGCCGATAGCAACGCCTGTGTGTAGGGATGCATCGGGCTCTCGAAGAGCGCATCACGATCAGCCGTTTCGACCACCCGGCCCAGGTACATGACCATTACGCGGTGTGAGAGATGTCTGACCAGCGAGAGGTCGTGCGCTATGAAGAGGTACGTCAACCCGAGATCCGACTGCAGATCCTCGAGCAGATTCAGGATCTGAGCCTGGATCGAAACATCGAGCGCCGAGATGGGCTCGTCGAGGATGAGGAGGTCCGGCTCGCTCGCAAGCGCCCGTGCGATGCCGATCCGCTGACGTTGTCCACCGCTGAACTCGTGAGGGTAACGGCGAGCGTAGCTTGCCGACAGCCCCACTCTTTCGAGCATCTCCCCTACCCTCTGGCTCGCATCCCGCCGTCCCTTCACCAGACCGTGGAACAAAGCCGGCTCGGCAACCAGTTGCCCCACGGTCATCCGGGGGTTGAGAGATCCGTACGGGTCCTGAAACACGATCTGCATGTAACGCCGCAGGTCTCGCATCCGGCTGCGGGAGCAGGACAGCAGGTCTTCGCCGCGAAAAAGAACTCTCCCAGCGCTTGGTTCGATCAGGCGTAGGACACATCGCGCTACCGTCGACTTGCCGCAGCCCGACTCTCCAACGAGGCCGAGCGTCTCGCCGCGATTGAGGGTGAAGGACACATCGTCGACCGCGTGAGCTCGCCCCACGGTGCGACGCAGGATGGCTCCTCTCGTCACGGGAAAGATCTTCTTTAGGTGCTCGACTTCGAGAAGGGGGGTGCTCACTGCACAGCATTCCCGGCGCGATGGGTAGCGACTTCTTCAGCGAAGTGGCAGGCAGCCGGATGATCGATCCCCCCCTTGAGCTCGAGCGGGGGCACACGCTCAGAGCACACAGGTTGTGCGTGGGGGCAGCGAGGATGGAACGCGCAGCCCGATGGCAGCAGAACGGGCGAGGGTGGATTCCCGGTGATCGGCACCAAGCGATCCCGCCTCGCCTCGTCGATGCGAGTGACGGACCGCAGGAGGCCCAATGTGTAGGGATGTGCAGGCCGATAATAGATCGAGTCCACTTCACCTTGTTCGACAACGCGGCCTGCATACATCACCACTATCCGATCCGCAAAACCCGCGAGAATTCCGAGGTCGTGCGTGATCAGGATCACCGCCGCACCGTAGGCCTTACAGGTCTCTGCAAGGAGATCGATGATCTGCGCCTGAATGGTGACGTCCAGCGCCGTCGTCGGCTCGTCCGCGATCACGATCTGGGGCTTGCACGCAAGTGCGATGGCGATCATCACTCGCTGCCTCATGCCGCCCGAAAAGCGGTGAGGGTACTCCTGGGCGCTCCGATCGGGCGATGGGATACCCACCTGGTCCAATAACTCGAGCGACCGCCGGCTCGCTTCCCTCTTGTCGGCGTCGGTGTGGGCGAGGATGACCTCTTCGATCTGTGCGCCGATCTTCATGGAGGGATTAAGACAGTGCAAAGGATTCTGGAAGACCATCCCGATGCGCTCGCCCCGCACGTGTCTCATCTCTCTCTTCGACATCTGCAAGAGATCGACGCCGTCCAGCCGCGCCTCGCCCGTCACGCGGGCGTTGGAGGGCAGCAAGCCGGTGATGGCATGGGCCGTCACGCTTTTTCCGGAACCCGATTCCCCCACGATCCCGAGGCGCTCCCCGGGCTCCAGAACGAAGGAGACCCCATTCAACGCCTTAACCAAGCCATGGCGACTGTCGAACCCAGCTGCTAGATCGCGGACGTCGAGTAGGGGGCCCCCCGCCATTACGTCAGTTGTCCATCGTTGGATCGAGGACGTCCCGCAGTCCATCTCCAAGCAGATTGAATCCAAGGGCCGCTAGCGTGATGGCTATACCGGGGTAGACCATCAGCTGGGGCGCGCTGGCAAGATACTGCTGCCCTTCGCTAAGCATCGCCCCCCACTCGGCAGTAGGCGGCTGAACACCCAGCCCTAGAAACGACAACGCTGACAGCGCCAGAAGTAGCCGACCCGTCTGCAATGTTCCGAGAACGATCACGGGTCCTACGATGTTGGGTAGAACGTGGCGAACGGCAACCAAACGGCCGGGAAGTCCAACGGCTTGAGCAGATTCGACGAACGGACGTTCTCGCATCGAGAGTACGAGTCCTCTCATCAGGCGTGCGTAATCCGTCCACCACACCGCGACCATCCCGATCATCAGGTGCAGGAGGCCCGGACCAAGCATGCCAGTGATGGCAAGTGCCAGGAGAAGACTGGGGAATGCAAGCAGCACGTCGACGATCCTCATCAACAACCCGTCCAGGATGCCTCCCGCGAACCCTGCGATCGATCCGACCACGATACCGATGGCAAGGATGGCGACCCCCACGGCCAGGGCCGTGAACAATGAGATCCGCGCCCCGTAGACAAGGCGCGAAAACTCGTCGCGACCCAGGTTGTCGGTCCCGAGCGGATGCTCGAGGCTGACCGGGGCGTAACGATTGCCGACATCCTGTTCGTTCGGATCTCGTGGCGCCACCAGCGGCGCGGCAGCTGCAGCCGTGAACATCAAGACCAGGAGCAGAAGTCCGGCCAATGCGGTCCGGTCGCTCACCAGTTGACGCAACACTGGACGGCGCGGTAGGAGGGCCGGGATCTGCCGCTCCGCTGCGGATGGCGTGAGGATCGAGTCTGCCATCAGGCGGCGGCGGCTCGTTGGCGGCCAAGCATCACGCGCGGATCGAGCCACATGTACATGAGGTCCACCACCAAGTTGATCAGGACGAAGATCGTGCCCGCGAAGACCACGAATCCCTGGATCATCGTGTAATCGCGCTGACCGATCGCGTCGACGGCAAGTCGACCGATCCCTGGCCACACGAAGATGACCTCGATGATCGCCGAGTACGCCAGCAGGAATCCGAACGCGAGACCGATCTGGGTAACCACAGCGGCCATCCCGTTGCGAAGGATGTGCCGCATCATGATGCGGCTCTCTGACAACCCCTTGGCCCGCGCGGTCTTGACGTAGTCCTCATTGAGGATCTCCAGCAGGCTGGAGCGGGTCAATCTTGCTATGACCGCTGCATCGCCGAGCCCAAGCGCCAGCGCGGGAAGGATGAGACTCTCCCACCCTTGCTGCCCCGAGGCCGGAAGCCACTGGAGCTTGACCGAGAAGAGAATGATGAGTAGCAGCGCGAGCCAGAAGCTCGGGATCGACGCCCCCAGCATGGACGTCGCCCGCATCAACTGATCGAGGACACTGTTTCTCTTCACGGCCGCCAGGATCCCGATCGGGATGGCGATGACGACCGTGACTATGGTGGCCCAAAAGGCCAATGTCAACGTCGCCGGAAAGCGGAGCAACAACTCATCCAGCACCGGCCTACCTGTTGTGAACGACACTCCGAGATCGCCCCGGACGGCCCCCGACAGCCAGGTCACGTACTGCTCGACCGGAGACTCGTCCAGATTGAAGCGCTCCCGCACTATCTGCAGTTCCTGCTGGGTGGGTTGTCGCCCTCGCGTACGTTGGAAGTAGATCCGAGCCGGATCGCCAGGCGCGAGCGTCGAGATCAGGAACGCTAGCACCGTGATCCCGAGCCAGATGGGGATCAGGTAGCCGACCCTCCGCGCGATATAGGAGGTCATTCGCTTAGCTTGCTGCTAGCCGTCGCCGGCGCCCATCGACACTGAGTCGTATCGGATCTGCAGCGCAGAGGGGTGGGTCTCGAATCCCTGCACCTGATCGGTAAGGACGTTGAGGCGGTACAGGCCCGCAAGTGGGATAACGACGGCCTCTTGGTCTATCAGCACATGCATCGCGTCCCCGACGATCTGCTTGACCTCCTCTGGGTCCGGACTTGCGAGCGCATCTTCGATCAGAGCATCGAACTCGGCACCCGGGGCGAAGAGCTGCTGGTAGCCGATATCGCCGAACAGGCCCACCGACCAGAAGAGCAAGGCCGGTAAGAAAAGAGGATTCGCATCGTTCTGCGAGCCCTGCTCCATCCAGATATCGCCCTCGCCCGCTGCCAGCCGCTCTTCGTAGGACGCTGTATCCGGAGTCTTGACGATCTCGACCTCGATGCCCACGTCGGCGAGCTGACCCTGGATGTACTCGGGTACGGCACCGTGATCGCTGGCCGAGGGGAACCCGTTGATCAACTCGAGGCGCAGCGGCTCACCGCCCTTCTCCCGGATGCCTCCGGATCCCATCGTCCAGCCCGAGTCCTCGAGCAGCTGCTCCGCGCGGCCCTGGTCGTAGGTAAAGCCCTCGACCTTCGAGGCGTTAGATTCTCCGAGCAGCCGTGAGGGAACCATCGTCTGTTCGTCGGTTGCCAAACCTTCGAAGATCCCCCCGATCAGCGTTTCACGATCGATCGCGTATCCGATCGCATGTCGAACGTTGGAGTCCTGCAGGATCGTGTAACCCTTCTGACCGCTGATGTTCAGATACATCGCTGAGTAGGCGCCGGGCTGCGATTCCGTGATCAGAAAACCCTTGGATTCGAGGTCGGGGATCGCCTCGCGAGCCATGTCGAGCACGAGATCGACCTCGCCGGCCTCGAGCGCCAGCCGTCGAGCGTTGGGGTCGGGCAGGAAGCGAAACGTGATTTCCTCGAGCTGGGCCGGCTCCCCCCAATAGTCGTCGTTCCTCTCGACCACGATCCGTTGCTGCCGCTTGTACTCGACGAGGCTGAAGGGGCCGGTTCCGATCGGCTCTTCGCCCGGATTCGAGCCCGGGGCGACGATGCTGTAGGAGGGATGCACTAGCTGCTCGAGAAGTCGCCGGTTGTCGAACTGCGGGGTGATCTCGACGGTGTAGTCGTCGATGACTTTCGTTCCGTCTTTCGCGAAACCGGGTGTTCCTCCGCCCGTCTTGGCAACTCGGTCGAAGGAATACTTGACCGCCTCGGCATCAAAGGGTGTGCCGTCGTGGAACTCGACCCCCTCCCGCAGCACGAAGCGCCACATGTTGGGAGCGACGAATTCCCACTCGGTCGCGAGTGACGGCTCGATCTCGTAGTTCTCGTCCATGCGAACCAGGCTCTCGAAGATATTGGCGTTGAGCGGGTACTGGCCGACGTCTGCCTCGGCCCCTTCGGTCGTATAGCCGTCCTCGTCGGCCCCGACCACCAGCTTCTGCTCGACCGACTCCGAGGACTCGTCGTCGGACCCCTCGCCCACCGAACACGCGGACAGGATGAGGGCTCCCAGCAGGCCGAGGGCCACCAGTCGTCCAGGCCACGTGCGCTTGAATGCAGTCATCCTTGCCCCCTGAGATCCATCGCCCCGACCGATCAGACGGACATTCACCCTCCTATCCGCCCTTTTCAATCGAGCCACCCTAACCTCGATAGGCTGCGACGTACGAGAATCTTATGAAGGGAGCGACGTATGAACGAGACCTTTTCCGTGCCCGAGATGACCTGCGGGCACTGCAAGAGCACCGTCGAGGGCGCCGTCTCGTCCCTGGGCGGGGTGCGATCCGCCGAGGTGGACCTGGAGGCCAAGACCGTCGCCGTGGACCACGACGACACGGTCGACGGTTCGACGATAGTCGGAGCCATCGAGGAAGCGGGGTACCAGGTAGCGTGACCACCTCGGCTTCGGACGAAGGAGCCTCCAGGGTGCGGCCACTACCAGCTAAATACCCCATGGGGGTATACTGGTGGCACAACTACCGGCGCCCGTATTGCACACATATGGAGGAGATCGAGTGAGTACCGAGGTGAAGTCAACGGCGGTTCGGTCGAACGTGCAGCTGGACTTCGATGTCGAGGGGATGACCTGCGGATCCTGCGCGGCGCGCGTTCAACGGGTGCTGTCCCGCCACGATGGGGTGGTCGACGCGCAGGTCAATTTCGCGACGAGCAAGGCCCAGGTCACGACAGAGGGGCAGGTTGATCCCGATGGCCTCTCCTTAGCGGTCAAGAAAGCGGGATACGAGCTCAGGCCCCTGGCCGCGCGAGCCGCCACACCCGAGCCCGAGGCGTCCACCGACCCGGAAGACGGCCACCAGAAGATGTGGTTCAGGCGGTTAATCGCGGTCTCACCGGCCGCGATCTTCGCGGTCGTAATGATGTTCATGGGGCACGAAGCCATGATGAATGGAACCCTGAGATGGACGATGTTCGCAGTAGCAACACCCGTTCAATTCTGGGTGGCGTGGCCCTTCCTGCACGAGGCGGCAAGGCGCGCTCGTTACTTCACCGCCAACATGGACACACTGATCGCCATCGGCACCCTGTCGGCCTATTCCTTCAGCGTCTACCAGCTGCTGACCGGCGGCGAGGAACTGTACTTCGAGACGGCGGTGCTGATAATCGCTTTCCTCACGCTCGGACGATTCTTCGAAGCCCGCGCCAAGGGTCGCGCCGGTAGGGCGATCAGGGCCCTGCTCGAGCTAGGGGCGAAAGAGGCTCGCCTGGTCGTCGACGGAGCCGAGGTCATGGTCCCGGCCGAGCAGGTTCGCGTCGGGGACATCTTCAGGGTCCGACCGGGAGAGAAGGTTCCAACCGATGGCGAGGTCCTCGAGGGCGCTAGTGCCGTCGACGAGGCCATGCTTACCGGGGAAAGCGTCCCCGTCGAAAAGTCAGTGGGATCCAAGGTGGCCGGGGCAACCATCAATACGTCCGGCGTACTTACCGTTCGCGCGACCGCGGTGGGAACCGACACCGCGCTGGCGCAGATCGTCAAGCTCGTCGAAGGCGCGCAGACTGGGAAGAGCGAGATCCAACGCTTGGCCGACCGAGTGTCCGCCGTTTTCGTTCCCGCGGTCATAGCGATCGCCGTCGCAACCCTCGTTGGGTGGACCCTTGCCGGAGACCAGGTCACTGGCCTGCTCTCGGCCGTTGCGGTTCTGATCATCGCCTGCCCGTGCGCGCTGGGGCTTGCCACCCCAACCGCCATCATGGTCGGGACCGGCAGAGGGGCCGACCTCGGGATCCTCATCAAGAGCCCGGAGATCCTGGAAAGGACCAAAGACATCACCACGGTGATATTCGACAAGACGGGTACGCTCACGCGCGGTGAGATGAAGCTCACCGACGTGGTCGGTGAGGACGAAGAACGCATACTGGCGATCGCAGGAGCAGCAGAAGCAAACAGCGAGCACCCGATCGCAACAGCCATCGCTTCGGCAGCAAGGGCGCGCTCAGATGTGCAGCCGGTAACGGATTTCGAGTCGTTCGCCGGACAGGGCGTCCGAGCCACGTTGGCGGGACCCCGCGACGACGCCATCACGGTATGGGTTGGGCGCCGCAAGCTCATGGCCGAGGCGGGCCTATTGCTCCCGTCACAAATGGACGATGCTGCAGAAGGTTTAGAGGGCGTTGGCAAGACCGCCGTGTTCGTTGGCTTCGGCTCAGAGGTGGGGGGCGTGCTGGCGGTCGCCGACACTCTGAAAGACGGGGCCCTCGAGGCCGTCAACGACCTGCACAGGATCGGGCTCAAGGTCGCCATGATCACCGGTGATAACGAGCGCACCGCCGCCGCTATCGCCGGACAACTCGGCATCGACCGAGTGCTGGCGGAGGTACTACCCGAAGACAAGGTCATGGAAGTGGAGCGACTTCAAAGCGAGGGCGAACGCGTGGCAATGGTGGGTGACGGTGTCAACGACGCTCCAGCTCTCGTTCAAGCCGATCTCGGGATAGCGATCGGCACGGGGACCGACGTAGCGATCGAGTCCTCCGACCTAACACTGATGACCGGGGACCCGGAGAAGGTCGCCGTGGCTATCGAGCTCGCTAGGAGGACGCGTCGCACCATCGTTCAGAACTTGTTCTGGGCGTTCGGTTACAACGCGGCGGCCATCCCGGCCGCAGCATTCGGACTCCTGGATCCGATACTGGCTGGCGCAGCCATGGCCTTTAGCTCGGTGAGCGTCGTGACCAACTCGCTTCGACTGCGGAGGTTCGGAAAGTGATAGCGGATCATCGGCGGATACGTGCAGGACTTATCGCACTCGCGCTTGCCGGGGGTCTCCTTCTGGGGGCCTGCGGCGGCACCGATGCTGGGGGTCACTCAGGCATGGACATGGACGAGGACTCGGGCTCCACAGGCACCGGTGTTGGCGAGCCCGGCCAAGCTTCAGAAGCCAGCCGCACCGTGAAGGTCGGGGCTCTCGACGCGCTGGAGTTCGATCCCGCGTCGATCGACGTCGAGGCCGGAGAAACCGTGACCTTCGAAGTGACCAACGCCGGCGAGACGGACCACGAGTTCTCGCTGGGCGACGCCGACTTTCACCAGGAGCACGAACAGGAGATGGCGGAGGACGACTCGATGATGATGGATGAGGACAATGCCATTTCACTCGCCCCCGGCGAGACGAGAGAGATCACCTGGACCTTCCCAGAAAACGGCGAGGTCACCTACGCGTGCCACGTGGCCGGACACTTCGAGGCAGGAATGGTCGGGCGCATCAGCGTCAACTAAGACATCGTTGGGCGTAGATCTCACTCCACAAAGTTCGGCCGCGACCATCGTTCCCTCTTCTCCGCCGGCGGGGCGGCACCAACTTCCCGAAGTCAGCTCGAGGGTTCCTTGGAATGATGGGCGATCAACGCATGATGATCGGTTCCATCATCAGCGCGCGGGCTTGTGTGGATCGACGCCCGACTCAGGTGGGGGACCTCATGGAGAAGAAGATGGTGCGCTTCCGCTGAGATACCGTGCGCCTCTGCCAGCGTGAGCCGAGAATCCGAGACGATCTCGCATTCAGCTCGCAGCTGGTGTCCAACCCATCGCAATCGGACGCTATCGACGGCATCCACCCCCGGCACGCTTAGTAGTAGGTCCTCGACCTTGCCGACCAACTTCGGATCAACGGCGTCCATCAGGCGGCGGTAGACATCCCGCGCTGCGCTCCGCAAGATGCCGAGGATGGCGACCGTGATGAGCAGCCCAACGATGGGGTCGGCCAGTGGAAAACCCGCTACGACTCCGAGAGCGCCAACGACAACCGCTAGTGAAGTTAGCCCATCGGTCCGCGCGTGTAGTCCGTCGGCAACCAGAGCCGCGGATCCGATTCGGCGCCCCACACGGATGCGGTACACCGCTACGATCTCGTTGCCCGCGAATCCAATCAGCCCCGCGACGATCACCCAACCGACGTGTTGCACCTCCGAGGGCTCAAAGAGACGCCTGGCCGACTCCCATCCAGCGACGCCGGCGGAAATCGCGATCATCAGCACAACGAAAGCTCCGGCGAGATCCTCGGCCCGCCCGTATCCGAACGTATATCGGCGGGTGGGTCGGCGTCGTGACATAACGAATGCGATCCCTAATGGAAGGGCGGTCAAGGCGTCGCCGAAGTTATGGATCGTGTCGGCGAGGAGCGCCACCGAGCCACTCACGAGTACGAGAACCACCTGCAGTACGGCAGTGAGCATCAGACCGCCAAACGAGATCGCCAGCGCCTGCAGGCCCTCGGAGCTCGCCTGTAGAACATCACCCACGTGCTCGTGGTGATCGTGACTGTGCCCGAAGATGCGTTTGAAGACCTTCATTAGTGCTACTTCAGGTTGATCCAGACGGACTTCGTCTGCGTATAGGTCTCCATCGAATGCAACCCCAGCTCCCGTCCGTAACCGGATTGCTTGTAGCCGCCGAAGGAGATACCCGGGTCGTAGAGGCCGGCGGTGTTGACCCATACCGTGCCCGCACGGATCCCGCGGGCCACTCGGTGTGCCTTCGACAGGCTCTCCGTCCAGACCGCGGCGGCGAGACCGTAGATCGTGTCGTTCGCTATGGCGATCGCTTCATCGACATCGTCAACCTTGATCACGGCCGCTACCGGACCGAAGATCTCCTCCTGCGCGATCCGCATGTCGTTGCGGACGCCAGTGAAGATCGTCGGATTGACGAAGTACCCACCGTTCAGATCGCCGGGCACTCCCCCGCCGGTGGCTACCTCGGCCCCCTCGGACCTGCCGATGTCGATGTAGCCGGTGACCCGCTCCAGCTGTTCTTTCGAGACGACCGGTCCCATCCCCGTGTCCTCCTCGAGGGCGGGGCCCACCTTCATCGACTCCGTGGCCTCGACGAGTGACTCGACGAACTCGTCGTGGATCGAGCTCTCCACCAGGATCCGGGACCCTGCGGTGCAGACCTGGCCGGAGTTCAGGAAGACGCCCATCATCGAGCCTTTGGACGCGCGGCGGAGGTTGGCATCGGCGAACACGATGTTAGGTGACTTGCCGCCCAGTTCGAGTGTGACGCGCTTCAGATTCCCCTCGGAAGCGTGCAGGATCTTTCGACCCACTTCCGTCGAGCCGGTGAAGGCGATCTTGTCGACGTTCTCGTGTTGGGCGAGAGCCTGACCGGCTTGTGGCCCGAGACCCGTCACCACGTTGACCACGCCATCAGGTACCCCAGCCTCGAGACACAGTTGCGCAAGCCTGATGGCGGTCAAAGATGTCTGCTCGGCCGGCTTGAGCACCACCGTGTTGCCGAAAGCGAGCGCCGGCGCAACCTTCCAGGAGGCCATGATCATCGGGAAATTCCACGGAATGATGCCCCCGCAGACCCCCAACGGCTCCCGCAAGGAATACGAGAACATGTTGTCGTCGGTGGCGTTGGTCTCGCCGTGGAACTTGGTCGGCCACCCCGCGTAGTAGCGGAAGGCTTCGGCGGCGGCCCAGATCTCGCCCGATGCGAGCTTCACGGGCTTTCCGGAGTCGAGCGACTCCAGCTGGGCCAGTTCCGGGATGTTCCGCTTGATGAGATCGGCGAGCTTGAAGAGGACCTCGGTCTTCTTGCCCGGGCGCAGACTGGCCCACCGACGATCCTCGAAGGCCTCGCGCGCCGCGGCAACGGCGGCGTCCACGTCTGCAACGTCGCCCAGAGGCACTTCGGTGAAGGCCTCTCCCGTGGATGGATCGATCACTTCGAACGTCTTCGCCGATACCGCATCGGCGGTCTTGCCGCCGATGATCATCTTCGGTTGTTCCGTAAACTTGGTGACCTCTGGCAGCACCTCGGCCTGGGCCATCGTGAACCTCCCCGCCTGCGTTTTCGTTGTCGTGAGCGCCTCAGACTATCCGTTCGTTCCGGGCTTCAGGCCGAGCTCTTCCCCATGCCGCCGGCGTAGCTTCCGAGCAGCCTGGTGAACGTCGCATGCTCGCTGACCTCCGCGAGAGCCTCGATCATCGCAGGGGACGATGCCGGCGCCTCGACATCCACGTAGAACACGTACTCCCAGGGACGACCCGCGCGAGGACGCGACTCCAGCTTCGTGAGACTGAGGTGCCGTTCGGCGAACGCGCCGATGCATCTGTAGAGCGAGCCCGCTACGTGACCAACCCCGAACACGAGAGAAGACTTGTCGGGTTCCCCAAGGGGATCGGGGCTGCGCGACAGTAGACCGAAGCGCGTGTAGTTGTCGGGGTAGGTCTGGATGCGCTCGGCAAGGACCTGCAATCCGTAGAGTTCCGCGGCCCGGCGCGAGGCAATGGCCGCCACCCCTTCGAGCTTCTCCTCGGAGATCTTGCGGGCGGCACCGGCGGTGTCGTATTCCGCCCTTGATGCCGCCGACAGGGAACTCAGGAACTCTTCGCACTGCGCCAGCGCCTGCGGGTGCGAGACCACCTCGACGAGGTCGTCGAGGGAGGTGCCGGGGAGCGAAGCGAGGCAGTGA
>JALZJQ010000031.1 GCA_030859685.1 Actinomycetota bacterium
GGCGCAGACTGGCCCACCGACGATCCTCGAAGGCCTCGCGCGCCGCGGCAACGGCGGCGTCCACATCTGCAACGTCGCCCAGAGGCACTTCGGTGAAGGCCTCTCCCGTGGATGGATCGATCACTTCGAAGGTCTTCGCCGATACCGCATCGGCGGTCTTGCCGCCGATGATCATCTTCGGTTGCTCCGTGAACTTGGTGACCTCTGGCAGCACCTCGGCCTGGGCCATCGTGAACCTCCCCGCCTGCGTTTCGTTGTCGTGAGCGCCTCAGACTATCCGTTCGTTCCGGGCTTCAGGCCGAGCTCTTCCCCATGCCGCAGGCGTAGCTTCCGAGCAGCCTGGTGAATGTCGCATGCTCGCTGACCTCCGCCAGAGCCTCGATCATCGCAGGGGACGACGAGCAGATCGCTCACCTTCCGGTGTCCAGGGGCAGCCGGGCTTCGAGCAAGGGCGATGGCGTATCCGGGTCGTCGGCGTCGGTGACCATCAGCACCTGGATCGCATCTTCTTCGATACGCGCGGTGAGGCCCTCGACCTTGATGGTCTGGTCGACCTGGTCGATGAAACTCACGTCGCCATCGGGGGTCATCACCCCGAGTGCAGATCCCACGATCGCTCCGTCTCCGCCGCCATGTGAATCCTCTGCCGAAGCGGCGAAGACCTGCCGGTCATCCTCGAGTGGCGATGAGTCGGCGAAGCACAACGTCACCCCTTTGAGATCGCCGAGCGAGCGCGGCTCGATCCGCGTCACGGCATCGGGGGGCCACGGCTCGCCCGCGGAGAGGGCCGCCAGGACCGCCTCGAGCTCGAGGTCCACGATCCCGTTAATGGCGTCGCCGTCGTTGCCGCGTTGCAGGAGCCGAACGGTGTCGCCGACCACCGATGCTCCCTCGATGTTCACCGCGCCGACGTCGGGCTTCAGGCGTTCGTAGACGGGTTCGAGGTCGACCATGAGGTAGTGGCCTGCAGGCGCGCCGTCGCCGTCGAGAGGCAGCAGGGCGCCATTGCACCTATCCGGCTTGGACCCCGAGCCCAGCGTCATCACGCCGCCATGGGGGTGGTTCTCGAACGGAGGGACCAGCATGGCGCTTTCGAGGTCGGGCTTCTGTTTCTTGCGAACGTCGATGTCCGACGAGAGATGCCCATCGAGGATCTGCACCATGTGACCGTGCTTCTTGGCGTCTTGCGGGAAGATCCCGATGTAGAGCTCGTCATCCGCGATCACGTAAAGGGTTTCCCCGATCCGGACCAGGCTGCTCGCGGCCGAGATATGCGGCGAGTTGGCGGCGCCGGAGGGTTTGTCCAGCGTCAGCTCACGAACGGTGCGTATCTCGATCATCCCAGTCATCCACCCGTCTCGATAGGCCAAGTGCATAGATGCCCGCCCCCCCGAATGACAAACCGCTCCGAGGGCGGACGAGCCCACCAGGAACATAGACCTGATGTCCACGACCCACCGGCTGTAGGTTGACTCGATGAACTGGAGCGCCTTCGGATCCGCCTTCGTGACCCTTGTCGTGATCCTCGATCCCCTTGGTGGAGTACCGGTCTTCCTCACACTGACGAGTGGGTACGAGACGCGTCTGCGGAACCGGGCCGCATATCAAGCGATCGCCGTTGCAACAGCGGTCATCGTTGCTTTCGCGGTCTTCGGACAACTGATACTCGAATACCTTGGCATCAGCCTCGAAAGTCTGATGGTCGCCGGCGGGGTGCTGCTATTCATCGTCGCCCTCGAGATGCTGCGGGGAGGTGGCGACCTGCTCACCGTCTCTCACGAGGAAGCCAACGTCGCTTTCGTCCCGCTGGGAACGCCGTTGCTCGCCGGGCCCGGCGCGATCGTCGCCACGATGGTGTTGATGCGTCAGAATCCCGACTTCGGGAGCAAGGTCAGCGTGATCCTGGGTGTGCTCATCGCGCTTGCCGCGGTGCTCGCATCCTTGCGGTTCGCGTCATGGTGCAGTCGATACCTGCGACCCAGTGCCATCCACTTCCTGACCCGGATCCTGGGGATACTGCTCACTGCGATCGCGGTGCAACTCGTGGTCAGCGCGATCGCGCGCTGGTCTCGCTTGGGACTCGAGCTCTAGGATCCATTCCGCTTGAGCAACGGGACCCAATCCGGGTGAGCCTCGGCGACCCACGCCTGCTCCTGCTTGCCGGGCTCCGTCAGGGAGGGCTCGTCCTCCCAGAACTCGAGCGCCATGGCGTGCCAGTTACGGGTTGCCTCGAGGCGACCCAATAAGGAGGCGACGCCGAAGGACATCCGATTGAAGGTCACCATGATCCCGGGGATACCGACCTTGCGCAGCGTCTGGAACGCGCTCGAACGCGGATCGAAGCCCGCCGACGCCATCCTTTGGATCAGCTCGCGATCCATCTTGAAGGGCGCGTCGGTCAGAACCGGGCGATTCATCTCCAACAGATGCTCCCAGATGGCTTCCACCTCCGGCGTGCGCCGGTTCAGGATGCCTATCCCCTCGAGCGCCCTCTGCCCCCGCGGCTTGTCGTCGTTGATGAGGGCCTGGATGATCTCGAGCAGATTGCGAAGCGTTCCGGGGTCGAGCGCGCGCACGAGCCCGTAATCCAGGAACGCCACCTTTCCCTCCGGCAGCAATAGATAGTTGCCCGGGTGCGGGTCCGCAGAGAACATGAGGAAACGATGGAGGCTCCCGTAGAAGAAACGGAACAGGATCTCCCCCAGCCGGTCCTTGTCGTCCTGCGACCACTCGTACGAAGACATGAAGGGCTCGCCTTCGATGAACTCCTGGGTGATCACACGCGTCCGGCAATAGTCCAGATGCACATCAGGAACGACGATGAAGGGGTGGTCCCGGAAGAGGCGCGCGAAGCGATCCTGGTTCGCCGCCTCCCTCTGATAGTCGAGCTCCTCGAGCACCCGCTCGCGCACCTCGTTAGCGACTTCCTTGGGATCGAGGTTCGGGGCGATCGCAACAGCCAGCTTGGACATAGCCGAGACGTTCTTCAGGTCGGCGCGCACGGCGTCGTCGACGCCCGGGTACTGCACCTTGACCGCGACCTTTTCGCCGGAGTGGAGCACGGCACGATGAACCTGCCCGATCGATGCCGACGCAACGGCCTCGTCCTCGAACTCCGCGAACACCTCGCGCACCGGCTTCCCGAACTCTTCTTCGATCACGGCCTTGGAGGCGGCCGGATCCATCGGCGGGGCCGAGTTCTGCAACATCGTTAGCGCGTCCCGGTATGTGGAGAGGTGCTCACCAGGAGCCGAGAACTCATAGAAAGAGGCGAGCTGACCGAGCTTCATCGCCGCACCCTTCATCTCGCCGAGCATCTCGACGAGTTGCTGGGCGGTCTGGTCGTGGAAGCCCTTCATGAACTCCGGCCCCCGTTCGGGGTCCGCGAAGGCTTTGAATCTGGTGCCGACGAAGCGGGCTGCGGAGCGACTGGTCTGATTGGCGAGCTTCGCTCCGCGCTCGAACCATCCGGTGGGGAGGGGACCCTTCGGGTTCTGATCGTTCGCCATAGAGCCCTACTGTAGTCGCCCGGTCGTTTCACCGATGCTGCTCATGTGGTTCCCTGTCCGAGAGCGAGACTATGGATGGAAGGCGGAACGATGAAGACCTGGACCAAGGCAACCGCGGTGGCCCTGGGCCTGGCGCTGGTCGCGTGCGGGATGCCCGAGAACACTTCCAACGGGCGGCAGGGATCCGATGACAACCTCGAGGCCCTCGGAGGCTCCAGCTCGATCGGCGAGTTCTCGACACGGCGGACGATGGATCACGTGCGGAAGCTTGCGTCGGACATCGGCGTGCGCGTACGGGGAGCCCGTGGTGAGTACCGCGCCTCGCGATACATCGTCCGCAAGTTCCGCAGCTATGGCTACCGCACCAAGGTCCAGAAGTTCGATGTCGATAACGGCGCATCCCGCAACGTGGTCGCGTGGTGGCCGGGCGCTGCGCGCTACCCGATGGTGGTCGGCGGACATATGGACACCGTCGCCGGAGCGCCCGGAGCCAACGACAATGCGTCGGGTACGGCCATCGTGCTCGAGATGGCGCGGCTCTTCGCCGGCGAACGCCAGGCCCGCTTCGTTCGCTTCGTGGCCTTCGGATCCGAGGAATACGGGAGCAACGGAGTCCACCATGTCGGATCTCAGGTCTACGTCAACCGGCTCGGATCGCGCGGCCGACGGCGCCTCGCCGGGATGGTTTCGGTTGACATGGTCGCCGACGGACGGCCCCTGATCATCGGGACCGCGGGGATCGGCCCCCGCATCGTCGCTCGGACCCTGTACCGGAAGCTCAGGCGCTCGAACTACAACGTCACCTACAGGGTCACCTGCGACTGCTCCGACAATGGCCCCTTCGAGCGCGCCGGGATCCCCGCCACCTTCATGTGGAGTGGCCCTGAACCCAACTATCACGACTCCTCCGATCGGGTTGCCAACATGTCCAAGCGGGACCTGAGACGCTCTGGCAGGGCCACGCGGCGATTCGTCAAGGCGTTCCGGCCCAGCATGCTGGATCGCTTCAGGAACCAGTAAAGGTGGAGATTGCCTGCCTGCGGAGCCGATTCTGGGTACGCTGGGGCCGCAAATCACGGGGATCAGGACGGTTGGCATGAGCGACGATCCGACTCGCCAGTACGACGCCTCGGACCCGAACGCGGGCTACGACTGGGACTACGAGGATGAGGAGAAGCCCCGCGAGGGCCCCCGCCTTCTCTGGGGACGGATCCTGGCCCTGGTCGTAGCGCTCCTTCTCGTTTTCTTCCTCGGCCGCAGCACGGCCCCCGCAGGCTCGTCGGACGCAGAGGTGCAGGACCTGCGGGACCAGGTCGCCGAGCTGGAGGCCGAGGTCGACACCCTCAGGACCGAGGCGGCCGCCGCATCGGAGGAACCCGCCAGCCCGGCGCCATCGGAGTCGGCCACAGGCGGCGGCACCGGAGGAGAGAGCGAGACCTACGTCGTGCGATCGGGCGACACCCTGAACACGATCGCCGAAGACCAGTACGGGGATGTGGGCTTGGCGGACGTGATCGCCGAAGCCAACGGGATCACGGATCCGGCGCAGCTGTCCGTGGGCGACGAGCTGGAGATCCCCCCGGCCCCCTAGTAGCGGGGCTAGTCGCCCAGAGCTTCGAACGCATCGTGGCCGTGCTCTTCGTACTCCTGCGAGATCCTCGCCGGTAATCCCTCGCAGCTGCGCTCCTTCAAGACGAGCTTGCGATCCTTGGGTGGCGTCTCCGACTCGAAGTCGAACGCGTTGTACATATTCGAGGCGGCGCAGTCGCGCGGGGTCATGCAGTCGAGACCCCACGTGTCCTCGATGAACTTCAGTGGGGACACGAGCTCGTACTCGGTCGAGTCGATGTATCCCTGCTTCGCCCACGGCGAGATGATCAACAGCGGCACGCGCGGCCCGAACCCCATGATGTCGTAGTGCGGAGGGGGCACGTGATCGTAGAAGCCTCCGAAGTCGTCGTACGTCAGGAAGATCGCGGTGTTCTTCCAGTACTTAGACTTCATGATCTTGTTGACCATCTCTACGGTCCAATTCTCGCCCATGCACACGCTGGGACCACCGGGGTGCTCGTTCACGCCCGGCCCGGGCACGACCCACGACACCTCAGCCAGCTTCTCGTTCTCGATGTCCTCGGGGAATGACTCCTCGGGGACGATCTCCTTGCCCCAATGTTCCGAGAAGCGCATGTGTTTGATCGCCAGCAAGGCATTCATCCATGAACCTTCATCCGCGTAGTACTTCCAGGAAATATCGTTCTTGATGAGCTGATCCGGCAGTACCTCGAAGTTCAGACAAGCACGGATCTCCTCCCAGAAATTGCCGACGGTCGCCATGTCGGCCCTCTCTTCCGCCTCCATGACGATCTTCTTCTCTCTCTTGCTCAACTGCTGGAAGCGGTAGACGGTCTCGCCCGGATCGTCGCAGTAGCCTCCGGGATCCTCCGCCTGGTTCTTGTTGCTCGTCACTCTCCCCGACTGGGCGCCGACCGTGTAGAGATGCGCGGGGAACGTCGGCCCGTACATGGACGAGAACATGTTGTCGCCGAGAACGAACTCGTCGGCGTACGAGAAATAGTTCGGGATGCCCTCACGAGTAAAGGATGAATAGCCGGAGAGGGATTCGCCGTTCGCGACCAGGTCGAAGCCGTCCATCTTTCCGCCGTTGATCGCGTTCATACCCGCAGGGAAGTCGTGACCGATGTCCGGCTCCATCACATCGGGAGCGACCGTTAGTTTCACCCGCTCCCCCGTGGATGTCTTTCCGTGCGTGGCGCCGTTCGCCCCCGGATACCGGGCGAAGTAGTTATCGAAGCTGCGGTTCTCCTTGATGATGTAGATGACGTGCTTGATGCGGCGGCCGGCAAGCTCCCTGAGCGAAGGCTCGGCCGGATCCTGCTCGGTCTCCAAGCGTTCCTGGCGTTGTAGCCCGGGAGCCGCGTCACCGGTGTCGCTCGCAGGCCAGAGTTGCCAGGCGCCGACGCCCGCCGCGGCGATCGCCAAGACGCCGAGCACGCCGAAGGTGCGCCGGCGCCGGGCGAGCATGCGCCGGCGCGCTTCCTCTTTGCTACGCGGGCGCGGGCCCACTTGTCCTTGCTCCCTGCTCATGTCGCTCCCAGGTTGTTCACGGCCCCCCGAGGGATGTGGCGTAACCCTAGTGCAGGACCGATGCCTGGACGGCGCGGGCCCGGGTTGTATATGGGAGCCGTCCCACTAGCATGGGGGCCATGATCGACGAGCACCATCTGGACTCCACCGACCTGGGCCTCTTCGGTCCCGACACCGTCACCTGGCGGATCCACGCCGACCCGGCCGGTCTCATCGGTGGTCTGCGGGCGTTGCTCATCCAGGCGCTGCATCCACTGGCGATGGCGGCCGTCGCCCAGTACAGCGATTTCCGCCAGGATCCATGGGGGCGACTGCAGCGGACCAGCGACTACCTGATGGTCACGACGTTCGGTGATTCGGCCGCCGCCATGGCGGCGGGGGCCCGGGTGCGGGCGCTGCACCGTCGCGTGCGCGGGGTCGACGACGTCACCGGAAGGCCCTACCGGGCCGACGATCCCGAGTTGCTCTTGTGGGTTCATGCCGTCGAGGTGCATTCATTCTTGACGGCGTACCGGCGTTACGCAGGTCCGGTTTCGGATGAGGACGCCGACCGGTATGTGCTCGAGATGGTCCGGGCGGCCGAGCTGGTGGGATTGAACGAAGCGGACGTCCCTCAGACGCTGGACGAGCTCCGCGCCTTCCTACGCGGCGTCACGGACCTTCGCATCACACCCGCCGCCAAAGAGGGGATGAAGCTGGTCCTGAGCCCACCGATGCCCCTTCCGGCGCGTCCGCTGTGGGGCGTGCCCGCCGCCGCCGCGATCTCGATCCTGCCTCGACACGTCAGGAGGATGTACGGGATCCCCTGGTTCCCGCCGGTGGACCCGTTCGTCCGTGCATACATCTACTCCCTGACGCGAAGCCTCAACGTCTTGTTACCCGGACCGCCCATCCTCCGCGAGGCCCGCGCTCGGGCACGACGTTTCGCCGCCTAGGAGGATGCCCTCGAGGTCCCCGCGCGGCGACCTCGCTGGAGCCGTCACTAGAGTTCCGTCGTCGCGTTTGGCGTGCGCCCCCGCGGGTAGACCAGGAGGGAGCCCACCGGCTCTCAGTCTTGTGCTCTCTTCCAGGAGGTTTCTATGAGTAAGCCCGCGGACATCCAGGAGATGCTGGTCCGTTACCTGAAGGACACGCATGCGATGGAGCAGAACGTGAACCGCATGCTCGACGGCATGATCAACACCACGGCCGACCCGGGTATACGCGCCGACCTCGAGCACCACAAAGAGGAGACCAAGCGGCACGAGTCCTCTATCCGCGAGCGCATCGAGGCGCACGGCGAGTCGATCTCGACCATTAGGGAGATGCCAGCGATCCTCGGCGCCCTCGGAAAAGGCATCATCGACCAGGCCCGCGCGGAGAAGCCCGGGAAGAACGCACGTGATGGGTTCGTGACCGAGCACGTCGAGATCGCCGCCTACGAGTTGCTCGAGAGGGTCGCCACGAAGGCCGGGGACACCGAAACCGCGCGCGTGGCGCGCGAGAACCGGGCCGATGAGGAAGCAATGGCCAAGAAGATCGCCGCCACCTGGGACAAGGTGATCGACCTCACGCTCGAGGAACGGGGCATAAGGGTCTAACTCCCCCGCTCTCGGCCGAAGCATCCGGTCCCCTTTGGATGCGAGAGTTGGCTTCCGGGATCGGAAAGAGAACGGGGCTCGGTGCGCAGCTAGCCGGAGAGGTGCTGTTCGAGGTATTCGAGGTACATCGGGCGCAGGGCGTCCGCGACCCCGGACTCGTCTCCGGCCGAGAACGCGTCGGTGATCTGGTTCTGGAGGCTCAACACGTCGCTCTCGGCTTCGTCCGTGTGCCCGATGGAGGCCTCCGCGACCGGCACTGCCTTTAGCAGTCGCCACAGGAAACGCGCGTCCACGTGCTGGACCGCGCGCCGCACCGCCATGTCGTGCAACTCTTTCGAGGACTTCGCTTCCAGCTCGGACTTATCCATGGCGGACAAGATACCTCGCGCGACGTGGGGGCGGACCAGTCAAGGCTGGCTCCGTAAAAACGTTAGCAGGCGACCGCTCTCGCGGCGTTCAGCCGACCGTATCCGTAGATCGGGTCGTGGCCCAAGCTCTTTCGAAAGGCTGTGGTACGTGTGATGCACTGGTACACGTGGTCCAAGCTGGACCAGTGAATCGCGTGTACCAGTGGTTCCAGAGGACGATCACGGAGCTCCCGATATCCACGAGCTCCCGATGTCAGTCTCGAGACGAGCGTCGGAGAAGGGTCAGGCCCTCTGGCACCGGGGGCAGTAGGTGGTGCCGCGGCCCCCGAGCACGATCTTGCGCAGCGGCGTCTGGCAGCGGGGGCAGGGACGCCCCGCCTGCCCGTAGGCGATCAGGAACGCGGCATTGCGGCCGCTCTCGCCGTTGACCATCACGTAGTCGCGGAACGTGGTGCCTTCACGCTCGATCGAGTCCTCCAGCACCGTGCGGATCGCACCATGAAGGGCGTGGGCCCGCGTCCTGCCGACGCGGCGTGACGTGGGATGGATGCGGGCCAGCCACAGCGCCTCGTCTGCATAGATGTTCCCGACCCCCGCCACGGGTCGCTGAGACAACAGGTAAGACTTGATCGGTGCCTTCGTGCGCGCTAGCACCCGCGCGAACTCGTCGGGGTCGAAATCATCGGACAGAGGCTCGGGTCCCAGCAGCGCGAGAGTGGGGATGGCCTCATACCGGCCCGCGTCCACCACCGCCATGCGCCCGAAACGGCGCACGTCCCGGAAAGTCAGGATCCGATCATCGTCGAGCCACAAGCGCGCTCGGACATAGGGGTCGTCGGCTCCGAATGAGAACGAGCCCGTCATCCCGAGGTGCATCACGAGCTCGAGCCCCTCGTCGAGTGGGCTGATGAGGAATTTCCCGCGACGCCCGACGCTGTGAACCTTCCGGTCGATCACCCTCTCGACGTCGAGGAACTGGCGGGGCATCGCAGGGATCGGGTCGTACCAGGCATCGGTGACGGTGCGACCTGACAGCTCGGGGTCGAGCTGGCGGCGAACGGACTCTACTTCTGGAAGCTCCGGCACCCAGTTAGGTTAGTCGCCATGGCACCGCGCGCCGAGCGACCGACGTGACGACGATCCCTTCGGATCAGAACGTCTCTTTCTCCCTCGTCGCTGCCCAGGTCGATCCCGGGGAGTGGACGACCTATGGAGATATCTCGACTGCAGCCCGTGGCGACTCGCGGTGGGCGCGCGCAGTGGGGAACGAGGCGGCGACCTCCACGGACTTCCCCAATCCCCAGCGTGTCCTCGGGCACGATGGGTTTATAACGCGACCCGCCGGGACCACCGATACGCAACAGGCCCGAAAGCTCTTGGAGGACGAAGGGATCCGATTCTTCTCCGGACGCGCGGATCCAGCGCAGCGGATCCACTGGGACGAGCTCGCCCGGCGCGCGGGGATCGGGACATCACATCGGGGACGACGCTCTGGTCGGGAGCCCGATCAGGAGTAACGCGAGATGTAGCCGCGCTTCCTGAACACGTGCAGCATCTTGATCAGGTACATGAGGGCGAGGACGGCCATCACCGTTGCACCGAGAGCAGCGATCCCGATCTCGCCCCAGTTCAAGCCCTCTCCGTCGAGCAACTGGCGCATCGCGTTGAAGGCGTGGGTGGTCGGCAGAGCCTGGGCGATCGGCTGGACCGCGCCGGGGAGCGCGCTGACCGGATAGAACACGCCGGACAACGGTAGGACGAGGAACATGACGCCCCAGGCGAGAGCCTCGGCTCCGCTCCCGAAACGAAGCACGACGCCGATGACGAACAGAGCTATGACCCAACCCACGACCAGGAGGACGGCGGATATGGGTATGAGTCCGAGTCCCAGATCGGTTATGTCGAACGAGAAGAACACCAGAGCGGTGAAGGCGACGAGGCCCACGCCGAGCACTAGCTTGATCATCCCGAAGAGCGCCACGCCGGCCACGTATTCGACCTCCTTGAGCGGCGTCACCATGATGTTCAACAGGTTCCGGGACCACGCCTCTTCGAGGAATCCGGTCGAGACGGCGATCTGACTCTGATAGACGACGTGCCACAGCACGATGCCGGCGAGCAAAT
Source organism: Actinomycetota bacterium (assembly GCA_030859685.1). Taxonomy (GTDB): domain Bacteria; phylum Actinomycetota; class CADDZG01; order CADDZG01; family WHSQ01; genus JACCXF01. The sequence goes on from JALZJQ010000031.1 coordinate 10,687, forward strand.
ACCCGAACGCCTGGGCTCCGGCGCCCTCTTGCCGCCCGACGAACGCCCCGATCGACCCGAATAGCAAGCAATCCACAAGCGGCCACACGGTTATGTCGAACAGTCGGTGCGGACTTCTCAGCATCACGTATCTATGCCGGCGCGAGACGGCGTTGATCCTCGTCCAGCTCAACCCAGAAGAGCTCATGCGGGCCTGTCCGTCTCTTGCGGGCGAGGGTCGTTGTGGCCCCCGCGCGCCAGGTGAAGGAAAACGTCCTCGAGATCGACCTGCCCAAACTGATCCGCGATCTTCTTGGGGGTGTCGTTGGCGATCACCCGCCCATGGGTTAGAAAGACGACGCGCTCGCACAACCTCTCGATCTCGACCATGTTGTGGCTCGTGATGAGCAGGGCCGTCCCCTCCTCCCGGCACAGATCCTGCAGCCCGGTGCGAACGCGGAGCGCCACGTCGGGATCCAGCGAAGCGGTTGGTTCGTCAAGCACCAGGAGCCGCGGGCGATGGATCGTCGCCTTCACGATTCCGATGAGGGTCCGCTGACCGGAAGACAACTCGGTCCCCATCACGTCACCCAGGTGTCCGACCTCGAAGCGCTCCAGGCCCCTCTCGATCCGCTCGCGCGAGTCCTTCACGCGATAGAACTCGGCGTACATGCGGAGGAACTCCCTCACCCGTAGCCGGTCGGCCAGGGGCATGTAGCCGGCGGAGAAGCCGACCTGCTGCACCCCCTCGCTTCGCTCCTTCGGTAGGCGGTGGCCGGCGAGCTCGACCCAGCCCGAATCGGGAGAGATGACGGATAGCAGCATCATGAGAGTGGTCGTCTTTCCGGCGCCGTTAGGCCCGAGCAGACCGACCCGCTCGCCCTCACGCACCTCGAGTGACACGCCATCCACGGCGAGGGTCCTCCGGTATCTCTTGACAAGCTCGTGAGCCTTCAGAACATCCATGTCGCCATGATGGCAGAGCCGAATGACATGCTGGGTGAGGTATAGGTTCGTCGGATGGGCGATGACGCAGGCGGTGTCCACTATGAGAACCCGTTCGTCACACCCATCGACCGCAGGGATCCTGCTCGCAGGCTGCGCGGGCGACTCGTGTCGCCGGTCACCGTCTGGACCTCGGGAAGCGTGGACGCGCCGGTCGCGCTCACGATGTCGTCGATCCTCATCGCCGATGGTGACCCGCCCTTAGTGCTTGGTCTTCTGAACGACACCACCGATCTGTGGGCCAGCATCAACCGCACGGGCGCGTTCGTGGTGCATCTCCTCGAGGAGCAGGACCAGGTTCTGTCGGATGAGTTCGCCGGCCTCCGCCCCAGCCCCGGCGGACCTTTCTCTAAGCTCGAGGTCGAGGACTCCGAGTGGGGGCCGGTCCTCTCGCAGCGTAAGAACCGAGCGTTCTGCAGGCTGCGAGCGTCCGAGGCCGCCGGTTATCAGCGCTCCGTAAGTGGTGAGATCGAGCGGATCGAGCTCGATGAACTGGAGTCACCACTCGTGCTCTTCCGGGGCCGGTATCGGAATCTCAAGTCTCGCTAGGTTCGCCTTGGCGACGCCGAGGCGGCGGTCTTCTTGTGGCCGGCATCGAAAGATCGGGTCTTATCGCGCGAAACCTTGAGTGGGCAGACCGGATTGCCGACACACTTCATGTGGCTGGAATACATGAACTCTTCAGGTACTGCTCGGATGAAAAGTCGTCGGATCTCCACATAAAGGCGGGTGCGCATCCCACCATCCGCGTCAATGGAGCCCTCCAGGCGGGCGAATTCCCAGTACTAAGCGCGCCCGAGTGTGCCAAGTTGGCCGTCGAGATGATGACGGACGAGCAGGTGCTGGAGCTGAAGCGGGCCGGTGAGGTCGACTTCGCCTTCTCGTCACCAGGGGTTGGACGATTCCGGGTCAACGTCCACAAGCAGCGAGGCAGCGTTGCCATCGCCGCCCGGCGCATCCTGCCCGGGGCGCTGAGTCTTCTCGATCTCGGTCTGCCACCCGCAGTCGAGGCGTTGTCGAACGAGCACCGTGGACTGATGCTCGTTACGGGCCCGACGTCGTCCGGCAAGACGACCACCACGGGAGCCGTCATCAAACACATCAACAACACCCGGAAGTGTCACATCCTGACGATCGAGGACCCGATCGAGATCCTTCATCAGGACGAAAAAGCGATCGTCACGCAGCGAGAGATCGGCGAGGACACCAACGACTTCCAGGCCGCGCTACGTGCGGCTATGCGCCAGGATCCAGACGTCATCTTCGTCGGAGAGATCCGCGACGCCGAAACCGTGAAGGCAGCGCTGCAGGCCGCCGAGACCGGTCATTTCGTCATCGCCACGCTGCACACGACCGACGTGACCGAGACGATCAACCGCATCATCGACTTCTTCCCCGCCCACCAGCAGAAGCAGGTGAGGGTCGGTCTTTCGGGATCCCTTGCCGGAGTGGTGTCGCAGCGCCTTGTGCCTCGCAAGGATGGGGGCCGCGCCGCAGCGATCGAGATCCTGATCATGAACGGGCGCGTCAGGGAATGCATCCTTAATCCCGAACAGACGCACATGATCTACGACATCGTTGCGGAATCGGGTTTCTACGGGATGCAGACCTTCGACATGGCCCTCGTCGACCTCTTTCGCGCCGGCTCCATCGACCTCGATACGGCGATGAGCGCGGCCAGCAACCCTCACGATTTCAAGCTCAAGCTTCAGCAGGAAGGCCTACAACCGGTCTAGGCCGTCTCCTCTTTCTTCTCCCAGAACTCGAGGTAGTAGGTGGCGCGACCATCGGCCGCGAGTCGGATGACCCAGAGGTTCCCGTACTGGCGCGGCGGCGGAGGCTCGAAGTAATCGGTGACTCCTTGGACCACACCCGTGTCCCCGTCGATCGCGACCACCTCGTATCGGAAGTCCGTCGTCCCGGGCTCATCTTTGGCCTCTATCCATCCGGCGACGATCTCGTCGGCCCCCTTCCAGGGGGCGTCGAAGGGGCCCGTCAGGTAGGTCGCGTCCTCGGTGAATAGGGCGCGGATATCGTCGGGATCGTTCGAGTTCCAGGCCTTCACGTAGCCATCGACCCAGCGTTCGAGCTGAGCTCTTTCCATGAGCATCCCTCCCGCGCCCACCCTATCGAAGCTAGATCCTTCACCTATGAGTCATCGGTTCTCTGGCTCTACGCCATGAAAACTCGACCGGCTCGGACCCGCGCCGCTTTCCCAAATGGCAGGTCTCGTTGCCCTCTCGATGCCCTCGGGGCTACGAGGGTCTAGTCCTTTCGGACTATCAACTCCCCCGTTCGGGGGTCGATACATCACGCATCAGTACAGAAGTCGAATGATGGGATCGTCGATAAGGGACAAGCAACGTCGGTGAATAGAGCGAAGGGACGGCCACAAGCACATCGCGACCGCATCGCGGTCGTCTTTTTCGCGCTCGCGTTGCTGCATCTCCTCCCGGTATCCAAGGCGGAAACCGCGGCCGACCTCGTGTCCACGATCGCCGGCACCGCCACGTCAACCGAGGCGTCATGAGCAAGGTCCGCACGCATTCTGCTTCCACCGACCTCGTTCCGATATCGGAGCGGATCCGATACATGCAGCTGTTCCGGCTGGCCGTCTCCGCGGTGGTGCTCATTGCGTCATGGCTGGTGCCCGGTGCGCTCGGAGCGGGGTTCGACACGCTCGCCCTCGTGACCGTCGCTTACGTCCTGGTATCGATCGCCGGCGAGGGCATATGGCGACTAGCACGTCACAGCACGATGCTGTTCGGGGCCCTGCTGATCGCGGACGGGCTCTACCTGGCCTGGATCTCCCACCTCACGGGCGGCGTGATCAGCCCCTTCCGCTTCCTCATCCTGCTGCACCTCATCTCGGTCGCCCTGCTCGCCTCCTATCGAACCGGGCTGAAGCTTGCGCTGTGGCACACGGTGGTGTTGTTCGTCGTTTTCAACGCCCAAGAGGCCGGTCTTCTCTCAGGTCCGACGGCCGCGATCCGCGCCCTTCCGGGATCGGAGTTCCAGCGGATCATCGCCTTCTCGGTGGCGTTCTGGCTCGTCACGATCGCAACTTCCACGTTCTCAGCGATCAACGAACGTGAGCTGAGACGCAGACGTTTTGACCTCGAGCGACTGGCGAACATGGCGACCGACCTGGAAGGCGCCGACGATGCCACGGGAGTGGCCGAGGTACTGCTGGAAACCGTGGTCGACGCGTTCGAATTCGAGCGTGTCCTCGTTCTCGGTTCGCCGGAAGAGGACCTCCACCTCATGGGCCACCGGGGAGACGTCAACCCCGTGCGCATGGGGACCGTCCCGGGCGACGACTCCATTATCCGCCGGGCCAGGGAAGGACGAGACACCCTGCTCGTCACCGAGCTCGAACCGGGTGCGGACCCGTGCCTCGCCTCGATACTGCCGGATGCGCGCAACGTCGTCGTCATTCCACTGTCTGCGGAAGGCCGTTCGGTCGGCGTGTTGATCGTGGAGCACTCGCTGAAGTCAGGTTCCCGGATAGAGCGTCGCGTGGTCGGCATGCTCGAACGCTTCGCATCTCATGCGGCACTGGCGATGTTGAACGCCTCCCTCCTCGAGAGGGTCCAGAGGATGGCCAGCACCGATGGACTGACGATGATAGCCAACCGTCGAACCTTCGATGCCTCCATGCAGCGCGAGATCAATCGCGTATCCCGCAGTGGAGAGCAACTGAGCTTGATAATGCTGGACCTCGACCACTTCAAGAAGCTGAACGACACCTACGGACACCAGAAAGGTGACGACGTTCTCCGGCGGGTAGCCCGTGTCCTCGAGGACCAGTGTCGAGATTTCGACACGGTGGCGCGCTACGGCGGCGAGGAGTTCGGGATCATCATCCCCGGCACGGTCGGAGAAGAGGCAGTTTCCGTTGCCCGGCGTTTGGCCGAATCGATACGAAACTGCTACGAGGACATCACCGTCACGGTCAGCATGGGGGTCGCTTCATACCCGTCAAATGCCCGAGACCCCGAAGGACTCGTCGCTGCGGCCGACGAGTCCCTATATGCGTCGAAGCGCGGGGGCCGGGATCGAATCACCGCGTCAACTCGCCAGGCGAACGTCGTGGACCTCGAAGGCGCGCGCAAGAGCGCCGACGGGGCGGCCTAACCAGCGTCCCCGAGATCCGGTTCCTGGGCGGCCTGGTCCTCCGGAGTGTCGTGGGGATCGACCTCTTGCCCCGTGGGCGGGGTATCCAGCTTGGAATCCGCCTCGGGCGTTGGGCTGTCCTGCTGATTCGCATCTCGTTCGGCCACGGTTGGAGCCTCCTCATTCGGGTCGTTGCCTATCCGTTACCCAATACAGCGCGCCCCACCCCGCCCTATCTGGTGGGGCGCGCCGGCAGGCGAGAATGGAGACATGGCTGCCCGTCTGTTCGACCTGAACATCGAGGAGGTCCTCGACAACTGGGAGGTCAGTCACGCCCTGCGCGAGATCATCTCGAACGCGTTCGACGAGCAGGCGCTTTCGGATACGGACGATGTGCTCATCTCCAAAGACGATGATGAGCGGTGGTCGATCAGTGACTTCGGACGAGGACTCCGGATCGAGCACTTCACCCTCAACGAGAACCAAGAGAAGCTGGCGGCCCCCTCGGGCGTCATCGGGAAGTTCGGGGTAGGGCTCAAGGACGCTCTCGCAACGTTTCACCGTCGAGGGATCGGAGTCACGATCACCTCCGCGCACGGGGTCTTCACCCTGGAACAGACCCACAAGCACGGCTTCGACGACATCACGACTTTGCACGTCCGGTACGACGAGGCGCCCACCGGTCGGTCGGGGACCTCGTTCGCGTTCGACGGGGTGAGCGAAGCCCAGATAGACGAGGCGAAGGCCTTCTTCCTTAAGTTCGGCAAGGAAGAGCAGCTCGAACGAACCCGGTACGGCGAGGTGCTGTCCGGTTTCGGAGACGGGGGCCGAGTCTACATCTCGGGCGTCTTCGCGAGCGAGGAGCCGAGCTTCCTTTTCTCTTACAACGTGACGGATCTCACCGACGTGATGAAGAAGCGGTTGAATCGTGAGCGCCTGAACGTCGGCCGCACGACGTACTCGGATCGCGTGAAATCGATGCTGAAGGAAGCGACCTCTGACGCGGTGCGGTCGCGGCTCGCGGACGAGATCAGGCGAAGGACCAAGAGCCCACCTTGTGATGAGCTCACGTGGATCGACATCGCTCAGGTTGCGCTCACGCATCTGGCCCGCACGGCCGAGGTCATCTTCGTGACCGAGCAAGAGCTCCACCGCAACCCCGATGTGATGGATCATGCGCGCCGTGACGGACTCGAGATCGTCCTCGTCACCTCGGCCGAGAAGACGAAGCTCGTCCAGCAGGCCGAAGCGGGCGGCGAGGTCACCCGCACCTTCGAGAACTACGTCGAGGAGTTCAACCAGAGCTTCAGCTACAGCTTCGTCGAGCGGGAGCAGCTAGCCCACGACGAGAGGGAGGTGCTCGCGCTGACGGAAAGACTGGTAAGGCTGGTGGGAGTGCCGTCCAGGCGAGAGCCCCGGGTGCTGGTCTCCGAGACCATGCGGATGACGATCGATGACACCGACGGCGTGTGGGATCCGGAGCTCGCGGCGATCGTGATCAAGCGCGATGTGCTGCGGACGAAGCTCGCCTATGCATCCACGCTCCTGCACGAGGTTGCGCACGCGACGACCGGAACGATCGACGCCACGCGGGCGTTCGAGGCGGTGCTCACCGGGTTCCTGGGACAGACCTCGCTGGCGGCGCTCGAGGCTGAGGGGTAGCCGTCCCGCCGTACCCCATCCCTGTCTGGCCTCCCGTAGCTTCGAGCTGTCCCATGGATTCCCCAAGAGCGACCTTTTAGAATCGCAGGTGAGCCTTGCCGGCGGTGCCCACGGGCTCCGCCGGCCGGCTCACCTTCCGTCGGTCTCGCCTCAGCCGGCGGGCTTTTCACACGGGAACGTCAGGGAACTTCTTCTGCCTTCGCCCCCTCCCTAGTCCGCGAACGCGCGCAGTCAGGGCCCCACCGCTCTTGTGCGGGGCCCTGACCGACCTGGCATCGCGGACCTAGAGGGTCTTGGATCCCGGGTAAGAGACGACGTCGCAACGGGCCGCCTCGTTTGCGCTCTTGTCCACGTCGGTGCCATTGGAATCGCTGCCCGGATGCCCGAGGTGCACCCGGTGGTGGAGCGGGTGGACGGCGGACGGCTCGGACTGCCCCGCAGCCAGGTACTGGCAGTGACGAGTGCCGTCCTGGGCCACGCGCACTACGAAGTGCGAATGGTCGGCCAGCGCCGCTCCTGCATTGCCAACGATCAAAGCCGCCGCACCGAGGGCGACAAGCCCCGCTTTCATTCTCATCTCTGGCTCCCTTCTCTCCTAATCAGGAAACGTTCCTGCCTCGTTCAGTGTGAAGAGACGGTCGCCGGTAGAGAATCCGGATAGCTGGCGTCTTTCGGTTGGTGCTAGTACCACTTCCTGGAAGAGCACGGGTGAACCTCAGGCCACTTCAGGGGCGACGCGCCGGCCAACCCATTCAGGTGCCCGAGGCCCTCCGCGTGAGCGGAACGCGCCCGGAGACCGAGCCACCTCCTTCAGGGCCAGTGGAGATCTCCAACTTCCCGCCCAGGGCCGAAAGGCGATCGGCCATGTTCTGCAAACCGGAGCCGATCCCGGTGTCCTCACTCTGGAAACCCGGCCCCCTGTCAACGACGTCGAAACACAGGGAATCGTCGCTCTCTCGAAGCGTGACCGTGAGCGGGCCCCGGCCGTGCTTCATCCCATTCTGGATGGCCTCGAGACAACAGAAGTAGAGCGCGTTCTCGATGTCCGAGGCGTAGCGGGAGATGCCATCGTTCTCGATCGCGACGGTTACGGAGCAGCGACGAGCGTGGGCCTCGAGCGCGCTGCCAAGCCCCCTGTGAGCGAGGATCGGCGGGTAGATGCCCCTGGCAAGGTCGCGCAGGGCCTGTACGGCAGCGGTCGAATCGTTGACGATCTCCTCGAGCAGGTCCTCTGTTTTGCCGGGATCGGCGCCCGCCAGCTCGCGCGCGGAGCGTGCCTTCATACCCATCGCTATGAGCTGCTGTTGAGCTCCATCGTGGATATCGCGCTCGATGCGCTTGCGTTCGGCGTCCTGAGCGGCCACGATGCGCTGACGGGAAGCTCGAAGTTCCTCGATGCGGGCGCTCAGCTCCGCGGTCAACTGAGCGTTCTTCAAGACGAGCCCGGCCTGGCCCGCAAGTCCGGCCAGCAACCGTTCCTCGACGGGCGTAACCCTTTCCCCAGGAGACTTGGTAACGGTGAGCGCGCCGAGCAACTGGCCGTGGTGCATGACCGCCACAGCCGTGGCCGAACCCAAGCGTTCGGGGAATCGCCCGTCGTCGAGCTCGACGCGCCTCGCCTCGCCGATGTCCTCGTTGGGCCACGTGGCGGAGCACATCAAGGATGATCCGACCCGCAGCCACACCTCCGCGCGCGACGCGCCGGTACCCTCGGCAAGGGTCCTTGCCATCACCGGGAGCACCTCCTCTGGAGCAAAGGTCTCGCCCACCCTGCCGGAGAACTCGCTCAACAGCTCATAGGGCGTTGCTCTCCTACCGTAGATCAACCGGTTCGCGAGGCGTCGAGCACGTTGACGAAGGGGCTGGAACACGAGACCCGCGATGCCGGTGAACAAGATAGTGAGCAAGACGTTTACTCGATTGCCCGCACCCACGAGAGCTCCCAAACCGACGACGATCGCGAGGTAGACGAGGGTGATGGCTCCGACCACGAGTGAGTAGACGAGTGTGCGGTTGAGGATCCGATCTATGTCCCAGAGATGGAAGCGCACCAATGCTACGAATAGGGCAAGGGGGATCAGTAGGAAGACCACCCGGAAGACCCGGAAGGAGACCACCGCGGACTGGATACCGGAGAACTCGGCGCCGATGAAGATCGGCTTCGCGGCCGTCGCATCCTCGTAGATGGCGACGTTGTGCAGTTCGGCATCGAAGTTCGTGAACCGGCTCTTCGTTGTCACATCAGCAGCCAAGGTGAGACGCCTGGTATCGAACGCGTTGTCGCGCGCCTCGATGACCGTCTGCGTCGGGCTCGCGGGACGATCCACAACCGAGAGGATCCCGACCATGTCATCGGGATGTGGGTCGCACCGGAAGAAGTAAGTGCCGGGAGGAAGTGGTTGCACCTCGTAAGTCAGCGTTCTTCCTCTGTCGTCTGAAGGTCCTCCCGTTATCAGAACGAGAGGGAGCGCGACTCCGATGGCCACCAAGAGCGCTCCGAGCACGAGGCGCGACCGCCGTCTAGTGGCCGGCTCTTTCGTTGGCACGTAACGCGCCAGCTGTGCCGCCACCCCAACGATCGGGATAAGGACACCAAAGACCACGACGAGACCGAACGTGTGATCGTCGGTGGTGAAGAGAGACAACGCCGTGAAGACGAGCGCCAAGAACCCGATCAGCGGCACCTGCAGCGCTCTGGCGACGGGGTTGCGAGGGAACAGGCGCCCGTCCGGGAAGAGATAGAGCGCGAACAGATAGCTGAGCCCGGACAGCACGTGGATCAGGACATGGATCACATCGAGCTCGCTCACGAGAGACACCGGCACGACCTGGAGCGCGTCGTGTGCTTGAAGGTTGAAGGCCACGGCGGTCCCGATCATTCCCAGAGCCAGCAACCGAGCCGCTAGCTCTCGAGGTCTGAGCCGGATGAGGATCGCGGCGAGCCCGAGGTTGACGGCGCTGAAGAAGAAATCGAAAACGGCGTGTGCTACCGAAGCTTCGTTGTGCGAGGTGAGTGCGATGTTGCGGGCGATCTCCGCGAGCGACCCCACCCCCTCCCCCCAGCGATGGAAGGCTCCATGCCACGAGGAAAAGATGGATACGAGCATCGGCGCGATCCCCAGAAGCAGCCACACGAGAGCGAGCGCGAAAGCGAGCGCGACCCCGGTGAAGAACGCGACGTCACGGCGCCATGGTCTCACAACTCGATCATTTGGGGCAGCCGTCGCCGGGGCGAGGAAGCTGCATCCCTATCGCGGTGAAATGGCACCCATCCGCCCATTCCTAGATCCTGTCTTATCCTGCCATTATGAGCATCCGACTGCTCATCGCCGAAGACAACTACCTGGTGCGCGAGGGCATGCTCCGACTGATCGAGAACCACTCGGAGCTCGAGCTGGCAGGCGTATGCGAAGACCTCGCCTCGCTCATGGATGCGGTGGGCGATTCCAACGCGGACGTGGTGTTGACCGACATCCGGATGCCGCCGGGCTTCAGTGACGAGGGCATCCAAGCGGCTGCATCGCTTCGCGAATCCCATCCCGGCATCGGCGTCGTCGTGATCAGTCAATACGACGAGCCTGAATACGCGCTCGCGCTCCTGGAGAAGGGCTCGCAAGGTCGGGCCTATCTCTTGAAGGAACGCCTCTCGGACCTCGACCACCTGGTCAACGTCATCCGAGACGTCGCGAACGGTGGGTCGTGGATCGACCCCCAGGTGGTGGAGTCGCTCGTGGCCGCCCGGCTGCGCGCGGAGCGATCACCTCTGGACGCGCTGACTCCTCGAGAGCACGAGGTCCTGAAGGAGATGGCGCAGGGCAAGACGAATGCGGCCATAGCTTCGAGCCTGACGCTCACCGAAAGGGCCATCGAGAAGCACAGCAACTCGATCTTCTCCAAGCTCGGCTTGTCGAGCGAGAAACAGGTTCATCGCCGGGTCAAGGCGGTGCTTCTGCTCCTATCCGAACGGGGATAGGGGTCCCGCGCAGGAGTGGTGGTAGCCCCAATCCCTTCTTGCCTGTCAGCAGGCTGGCCCCCCGCGTCTTCGACGGCCAGGCTGAACCCGTCTCGTTCGAACACACAAGCGAGGAGAAACCCTATGAAAGACTTCGTCCGCCGTCACCCCATAGCATCCAGCGTCGCTGCGGCCGTTCTGCTCGCAGCGACCCTTGCCGGAGTCATAAGCCTCGTCAGGCCTGCCGGTGAAGCGGAGCATGCGGCCGGTCATCTGGCGATCGGGATCCCCCTGATCCTGGTGGCGGTGGCCGCGGTGACGCTCTGGGCTCCGCCGACCGCCGGCCTTGGGCGCGTCGGCCGCATCGTGTTGGTGGCAGGTTTGAGCGTCTTCGCCCTCGGTCAGATCCTGGAATCGGTCGGTGCCTTCGGCTACGACGGCTATGCCCGGACGAATCAGTCACTCGCCCTACTCCACGACATCGGGCTCGTCGGCATGATCGGCATGCCGATC
>JALZJQ010000063.1 GCA_030859685.1 Actinomycetota bacterium
CGTCGGAACCCCCGGCTGTTTCGGTCATCCACTGCCCACTGGTCCAGGCCCGACTGTGATCGCGCGTCGTTAGTCGGTCGACGACACCTAGTTCGTTTGGGCCGCCATGCTCCAGCAACGTGCGGGCCGCCCCATCCGTCATCGCGATCGGACAGGACGCCAAAGCCGACGACGGTCCCCAGAGGCTCAGGACCCCCGCCCACATCAGTCTGGCTCGCTCACCGAAGACGGAGTCCTCGTAGGGCAGCGCGGTAACCCCCGCCTCGACCCCGAGACGCCCCAACTCCAGCCATGCATCGGACACGACGATGTCGTCGATACGCTCGCCCCAGGTGGTGTACGGGATGTGTCGAGGAGGCTCGGACTCGGCGCGCCTAGCGAGCTCCAACGTGGCGGGAGCCGCAGCGACACGCCCGAGGTGCGCCAGCTCGGCCTCGGCGTGAGCGAACAGTTCATCACCGAGGTAGAAGCGAAGCGCCTCGCGCAGCGTGCGATCCGATCCCCAAGTGTCGGGTAGCTCGGGAGGTGATTGCAAGAAGTCCGACATGCCTTCTAGCTTATGCTCGCCCGCGATGAGTGACCTGGCTGTCGAGGTTCGCGGTCTCAAGAAATCCTACGGACAACTCGAGGCCGTGAAAGGGATCGATCTGACCGTGCGCGAGGGGGAGGTTTTCTCCCTCCTCGGCCCCAATGGAGCCGGGAAGACCACGACCGTCGAGATCCTGGAAGGGCATCGCGAGCGAAGCGCGGGAGAGGTCAGCGTTCTTGGATTCGACCCCGCCAAGAAGGAGCGGCCGTTCTGGGAGAGCATCGGGATCGTCCTTCAGGAGACGGGCGTCGAGCCTTACCTCACGGTCGAGGAAGTCATCGAGCTCTATCGCGGGTACTACCCGGATCCGCTTCCACTCGACGAGATCATCCAGATCGTCGAGCTGAAGGAGAAGCGCAAGGAGAGAGTGCGCCGGTTATCGGGCGGTCAGCAACGCCGTCTCGACGTGGCGGTCGGATTAGCGGGTAATCCACGCCTTCTGTTCCTCGACGAGCCCACCACAGGCTTCGACCCATCGGCGCGTCGCAACGCGTGGAAGATGATCGACAACCTGAGGAGCACCGGCAAGACCATCGTGCTTACGACTCACTACATGGACGAGGCCCAGTTACTCGCCGATCATCTGGCGATCATCGTCGCCGGCAGCATCGTTGCCGAGGGGACGCCCAGCGGACTCATCTCGAGCCAGTATGCGTCCACCAAGATCGAATTCGTCCTCCCCGACGGAGACCATGAGCTCCCTTCGAACCTCCGATCTCAAGCCGTCCGGGCTCGCGACTCGATCGTGCTGAGCTCGGACGACCCGATGCGCGCGCTGCACGAGCTCACCGGGTGGGCGCTCGAGCAGCGTGTGCATCTGGAGGGTCTCACCGTCTCTAAGCCGTCGTTGGAAGATGTCTATCTCAAGCTGACCGGAAGCGCCTACGGTCAGGATGCGGAATCGCATGAGTGACCTCGGCCTGGCAGCTCGCCAGATCCGTTTCGAGAATCGTTCCTTTTGGCGTAATCCCGCGTCGGCCTTCTTCACCTTCGTCTTCCCGATCATGTTCCTGGTGATCTTCAATCTGCTATTCGGAAGCGGCGACTACCAGGGGTTCGGGCAGACGACGAGCGTCTCGACCTTCTACGTTCCCGCGATCGCCGCATTCGCCGTGATCACCGCGACATATACGAATTTGGCGATCTCCGTTTCGTTCGCCCGGGACGAAGGCGTTCTGAAACGGGTCCGAGGCACACCACTTCCGAGTTGGGCCTATCTGGCAGGGAGGATCGGCCACTCGACCTTGATGTGCGTGCTGTTGGTGGCCATCGTCACCATATTCGGGGTCCTCTTCTACGGCGTCGACGTCCCAGGCAACAAGATGCCCGCCTTCGTCGTGGCCGTGATCGTCGGCGCCGCTTCGTTCTCCGCGCTCGGCCTGGCCCTTACCGGACTGATACCGAACGCCGAGGCCGCGCCTCCGATAACGAACGCGACCATCCTTCCGTTGCTGTTCGTGTCCGACATCTTCATCCCGCTAGAGGACGCTCCCGCATGGCTTGAAACCGTTGCGGGGATCTTTCCGATCAAGCACTACTCCGCAGCCATGTTGACCGCATTCGATCCTTTCGCCTCCGGCTCCGGATTCGCGTGGGAGGACCTCGCGATAGTGGCCGCGTGGGGCGTGGCCGGGGTGCTCCTCGCCATCCGCTTCTTCTCATGGGAGCCGCGGCGCTAA
>JALZJQ010000089.1 GCA_030859685.1 Actinomycetota bacterium
TGCAGCGGGTTCCCGCTACACCTACTGCGCCACGCCGTTGGGGCTCAAGAAAGCGATCGAGGCGCGCTGCAAGAGCGTGGCTCTCGTGGGCGTGTCGTGCGAGTCGACGGCGGTCCGGCAACTTGCCGCCGAGGGGATCAAACGATGGGTGCGGCCCGTGAAGCTGGTGGTCGGGCTCATGTGTTGTGAGACGTTCGACTACGAGGCTTTCATGATCGGCAAGGTCCAGGGCGAGCGCGGCGTCCCACTCGCCGATATCGAGAAGGTCAATGTGAAGGGGAAGGTCATCGTCACGCTGAAGTCGGGCGAGGACATCAACATCCCCTTGAAGCAGGCGCGCCCCTACGCCAACGAGTGGTGTCATCACTGTCCCGATTTCGCGGCCGAGCACGCCGACCTGTCCTGTGGGGGCCTCGGCATGGAGGGATGGACGATGATCCTGGTGCGATCGGAAGTGGGGGAGGACTACCTCAAACGAGCCGTCGATGCAGGCGTCCTGGAGCTTCGTGATGCCGACGAGGAGCCCGCTGCCCTCGAGGTGATGGACCGCCTGGCGCGCAAGCAGCGCGAGCGGATCAAGCCATCCGACCCCCACGCGAGCACCAGGTGGCCGACGGAGCAGGCTCTTGCCGCGGCGAGAGCGGAAGCCGCCGCCGACCCAGGCTAGACCGCCGAACTCCGATCGCGCATCGACTGCGCTCCGTTACAGGTCACGCGCGGCGTCGACGGAACTGCCCTGCCGCCTCGACCTCGCGGACAAGGAGTCGTTAGGCCGCGCTGTCGCGTCGCTCGTCCCGGCAGTCCGAGCACTTGAACATCTTCATAGGTCCTGTTCCGGGCACGGTGACGGAGACGAACTCCCCCTCGGTCGCCGGCTTGACGCTGCGGCACCTGACACAGCGGGCGCGCATGCCCTCCGGGAAGTCGCCTTCGATGATGGCCGCTCGGGCCCTGTGGGCTTCGGGTTCGGTTAGTCGTCTCATAGTCAGGAGTATATCGAACAACCGTTCGCCATCCAAATCGCCGGCCCGCGGCCTCGCCTCCGTATGATGGCCGCCGCACCTCGACGTTCTCCGAGGAGGAGGATTGGAACCGACTTACCTGCTGGCCAAGGGCATCCTGAAGCCGTGGCTGGCAACCTGGTTCCGCTGGACGCTCGAGGGGGTGGAGAGGATCCCACGGACGGGGGGAACCATCCTGGCCTTCAACCACATCGCCTTTCTCGATCCGTTCGCCGCGGCTTACCTCGTCGATGAGGTGGGGCGACGGGTGCGTTTCCTGGCGAAATCCGAGTTGTTCCAGGACAGGCGCATCGCCTGGATCGTTCGCGGCGCCGGGCAGATCGAGGTTCGGCGGGGCACCCGCGAGGCCCCCATGGCTCTCGATCACGCCTACCGGGCGCTCCAGGAGGGCGAGCTGGTGGCCGTCTTCCCGGAAGGAACGATCACCGACGATCCCGACCTCAAGCCGATGGCGGCGAAGAGTGGAGCGGCGCGCCTCGCGCTCAGGACCGGGGCGCCCCTGATCCCGTGCGCGCTCTGGGGAACGCAGAACGTCTGGCCCAAAGACTTCCGAAAGCACTGGTGGCCGCCGCGGCAGGACATCGCGATCCAGGTCGGCGAGGCGATGGAGGTGCCGGTGGGGGATGAATCGCGCGAAGCCATCGCCGATGTCTCCAGTCGACTGAGCGAGGAGCTGGTTCTACTCGTGGCGGGGCTGCGCCCGGCGATCGCGGACCGCAGGCGGTCGAAGCAGAGGAGGGCCGCGTGACGAAACTCGCTTTCATCGGGGCGGGATCATGGGGGACCGCGGTGGCGTCCCTCTTGACGCGCAAGGGCGAGTTCGAGACCAAGCTGTGGGCCCGCCGCTCCGAACTCGCGGAGACCATCAACCTGTTTCACGAGAACCCCGAGTACCTGCCCGACGTGCAGCTCCCCGAGGAGTTGAGCGCGACGAGCGATCTCGACGAGGCCCTGGAGGGCGCCGAGGTCATCGTGATGGCGGTCCCCTCACATGGCTTTCGCAGCGTCCTACGCGAGGTCTCACCGGTAGCGGGGGGGGACGCGGTCTACGTCAGCCTCACCAAGGGGCTCGAGGTCGAGACCAAGAAGCGGATGTCTGAGGTCCTGGACGAGGAGGTCGAGGGGATCACACCGTCGAGGATCGCGGTGCTCACCGGCCCGAACCTTGCGCGTGAGATCGTCGAGGGGCACCCTGCGGCCTCGACGATCGCGTGTGTGGACGATTCGACCTGCGGTTACCTCCAAGAGATCTTTCACACGTCTTCCTTCCGCTGTTACACGAACAACGATGTCATCGGCTCCGAGATCGGCGGGGCCTTCAAAAACGTGCTTGCGATCGCGGCCGGGATGGCGGATGGACTCGGTTTCGGCGACAACACCAAGGCCACGGTGATGACTCGGGGCCTGGCCGAGATGGCACGCTTCGCGGTCGGGTTCGGAGCGCAGCCCATCACGTTGTTGGGTCTCGCGGGCGTCGGCGATCTCATCGCAACCTGCGCGAGCCCACAATCACGGAATCATTCCGTGGGCATCTCGTTGGGCAAGGGACTCAAGATCGACGAGATCATCGGCTCCATGAACATGGTGGCCGAGGGGGTAAAGAGCTGCAAACCCATCCACGAGCTGGGCGTGGCGGCCGATGTGTGGATGCCGATCACGGAGAACGTGGTTCGTATCTGCCACGAGGGATGCTCGGTGGAGGAGGTCATCGCCGACCTGCTGGCGCGCGAGGTGCGTGCGGAGTTCGACGGTGTAGAGGACTACCTGATGCTGAACAACGAGAACAACACCTAGGCCGTTTCTTCGAGTGCGTTGCGGAGGTCGTCGATGATGTCGTTCGGATCCTCGAGCCCGACCGACATACGACAGAATCCTTCCGCGATCCCGATGGATCCGAGTTGCTCGGCGTTCAGCTGCGTGTGCGTGATGCTGGCCGCGTGGACGATGAGTGAGTGGACCCCGCCGAGACTCGCGGCCGGGCGGGTCAGGCGTAGCGCTTCCTGGAAACGAGCGGCCGGCTCGCGCCCCCCAGCGACGTCGAAGCCGAGCGTCCCACCGCCGGCTCCGCCGAGGAGCTTGTCGGCGAGGGGTTTCGAAGGGTCGTCGTCGAGACCCGGGTAGTACACCCGGTCGATACGAGAGTGCCCCGACAGGTACTCGGCGACCCGTAGTGCGGACGAGCACGCGCGTTCGACCCTCAGCGGAAGCGTCATCAAGCCGCGCAGAGCCAGCCACGCGTTGAAGGGAGACAGCGTCGCCCCGAACTCGCGGTTGAGCTCCGCAACCGGATCAAGCGCCTCGATGCTGCCACAGGCGATCCCTCCGAGGAGATCGTGGTGACCGCCGATGAACTTGGTCGCGGAGTGCACCGAGAGCGTGGCCCCGAGCTCCACCGGGCGGCACAAAGCCGGGCTGGCGAAAGTGTTGTCGACGACCAGGGGCACGCCCGCGTTCTGAGCCAGGTTGGCCAGGGTGGGAAGGTCCGCCACCACGATGCGCGGGTTGCCGATCGTTTCGCAGAATAGGAACCTGGCGCCGTCGAGCGCGCGCTCGATCCCGTCGAAGTCGTGCACGTCGAATAGCTCGGCGGTGATCCCGTAGCGCGGCAACATCGACGAGAGCAGCTCGTGACTCCCTCCATAGAGCTGGCGAGCCGCGACGATGCGATCCCCGCTCTTGCACAACGCCAGACAGATGCTGGTGATGGCCGCCATGCCGCTGGCGAAGGCCTCGGCTCCTTCGGTGCCCTCGAGATCCGCGACCGCAGCCTCGAACGCGTCCACCGTTGGGTTCGCCCAGCGGGAATACACGTAGCCGCCGCCGGTCTTGTCGTGACTCGCGTCGGCGAACTCGTCCGCGTCGGTGAACCAGTACGTCGACGAGGGATCGAGAACGGGAGCCATCGGAGCGCCCGGTTGCTCGGGTATCGACGGAGGATGTACGGCGCGCGTGCCCAGACCGAGATCGCGATCCCGGCGCGGCGCGGCGTCGCTCAGAGGTGGACGACGGGACAGGTGAGGGTCCTCGTGATCCCCTCGACGGACTGGATCTTCGCAACGACGAGTTTTCCTAGGTCGTCGACATTGCCCGCGCTGGCGCGCACGATGACGTCGTAGGGACCGGTCACGTCCTCGGCGGCGTCGACGCCGTCGATCTCTCGGACTTCCTTGGCGACCTGGGCGGCCTTACCGACCTCGGTCTGGATCAAGATGTAGGCCTGAACGTCCGCCACTCTTTCCTCCTTGCTGGGTGTCACGGCTTGGGGCCGTCGGACACGGAAGAGTGAGCCTAGCAAGGTGACGGTAGGCTTGGAGTGGTGAGTGCCGCCGCTTCTATCTCGGGTACGCGATGAGCCGCGAGGCCAGCACCGTTTCCGCTCTCGGCGAGATCGAGGTGCTGCGAGCCATCGCCGAACGGATGCCGCCTCCGCCCCCCGGTGAGACGTGGGGCGGCGACGACACCGCGATCTTCCCGTGCCCCGGCCCCCACCTCCTCTTCACGATCGACATGCTCGTGGAGGGCCTGGATTTCGACTTGGCCTACTGCTCGGGTGAAGACGTCGGCTGGAAGGCGATGGCGGCCAACGTTTCGGATATCGCGTCGATGGGGGGGCGTGCGTCCCGGGCGGTCACCTCGCTCTCTCTTCCTCCGGGCACCGAGATGGACCTCGTCAGCGGACTCTGCGACGGTCTCGTCGCCGCCGCCACGGAATGGGACGTGGGTCTCTCCGGCGGAGATTTGAGCGGGGGCGACCAGGTCACCCTCTCCGTTGCGCTGCTGGGCCGGCTCGACGGGCCGGGAGTACATCGTTCGGGAGCGCGCGAGGGGGATGCGATCTGCGTCACGGGGTCGCTCGGAGGGGCCGCCGCCGGACTTCGGATCCTGAGGGACGGTTCACTTGCCACCCTGGACAGCACCGATCGGGACCGCCTCGCCACGCGTCAACGCAGGCCGACGGCACGCCTGAAGGAAGGTGATGCACTGCGCCGTGCGGGAGTCACCGCCATGATCGACATCTCCGACGGTCTCGCCGTCGACCTGAGCCATCTATGCGACGCGAGCGTGCTGGGGTGCTCGGTCGATGCGAGTGCTCTTCCGATCGACCCGGCCCTCGACGACCTCGACGCGACCGAGTCCCTCGAGCTCGCCGTGACGGGAGGAGAAGACTTCGAGCTGCTGTTCACGATAGAGCCCGATCGCATCGAAGATGCGCGCCGGCGGCTGGCTTCTGTGGGAACCCCGATCACGCAGGTGGGCACCATGGGAGGCGCGAGTCGTACGATCGGCGAGCGCGCTCTCGATGAGTGGCGAGCGCTCGGCTGGGAGCATCTGCGAGGGTCATGACCGATCGGAGGCGCGAGATGCAGGTCCAGGCTCAACCCGTGGAGGGCCTTCCTAGAGCGCTGACCATCGCGGGCTCCGACTCCGGAGGGGGAGCCGGCATCCAAGCGGACCTGAAGGTGTTCTTCGCTCTCGGCTGTCATGGGATGAGCGCACTGACCGCGCTAACAGCGCAGAACACGGTCGGCGTCACCGGCATCCACGAGGTCCCACCGGAGTTTGTGATCGCTCAGATCGATGCGGTGGCATCCGACATCGGGGTCGATGCCGCCAAGACCGGGATGCTGTCTTCGGCGTCGATCGTGGAGGCGACGGCGAAGGCGGTAGAGGTTCATTCTATCGATCGTCTTGTGGTCGACCCCGTGTTCGTGTCCAAGCACCGCGATCGACTCCTGGCGGAGGACGCGATCGATGCCCTGAAGGAGCACCTATTTCCTCTGGCCACCGTCGTGACGCCGAACCTGTTCGAGGCCGAGGGCCTCCTCGGCGAACCGGTGACCACTCTCGACGAGATGAGAGATGCGGCTCGAGCGCTGAAGGACCTCGGACCACGGTCCGTATTGGTGAAGGGCGGGCACCTCGACACCGGTGAGGGAGCGGTCGACGTCCTCTACGACGGAAACGATTTCACCGAGTTGGATGGGCCGCGCTTCGATACCGCGGACACACACGGCACGGGCTGCGCCCTCTCCGCAGCGATCGCGGCGCGGCTTGCACACGGGGACGATCTGGTGGATGCGGTGTGGGCCGGTAAGGACTTCGTGTCGGGTGCGATCGAGCACGGACTCCGACTCGGGGACGGATTCGGCCCCGTGAACCCGGGCTGGAGGCTTCCGGGCGCGGCCGGGTCTCCGGGAGGAGCCGACTCGAAGACACCGCCGCTTCACTGAGGGCGGCGGCTCTCTTCCTCGAGGGTGGCCGGCGAGAAATCTTCTTCCACGCGGGATCGGAGGTCGAGATACGCAAGCGTCGACATCGTGATCATCAACGGGAGTGACAGGCCGAAGAGAGCTCCGGCGCCGAGGGCGAAGAGGACATCGCCGAGTCCGGAGAAGGCGAGATCGCTGGAGATGAGGGCTCCCTGCGCGCCGATGACGAGCACCAGCCACAGAAGGGTCATGCCGAGGCCGATCGAGAAGAGGTAGAGAAACACACGCAGGACCTGTCTCCGCCACAGCGAACGAGCGCGGGGGAGCGCCTCCTGCAGGGTCTTTCGCTCGTGGGCGATCACCTGGACGAGGATCGGGGGACCCATGAGGGTCAGCAGCAGAGCCGGGACAACGAGGATGAAGGTCGGCAAGAAGATGCCCAGGAGCGACAGGATCGCCGCGTAGAGGCCCGCCGCAAGGAGTTGCGCCGTCAGGGGGCGGACACGCGGGCGGGCCTCGGCCAGGCTGGTATCCACACCCATGACGTGATCGAGGATAACGATCACGCAGAGGCCGGAGATCAGGGCGGCAGGCAGATGGAACAACAGTGACTGGACCGCGCTCCGGAGGAACACGTACGACGAGGTGACATCGGAACGGCTGTCTACGACGAGAGCCGAGAGCCCAAGAAGCGCGACATGCACGACGAGCCCCAGCGCGACATATGGCGGCGCAAGTTGCCTGAACTTCCGCCCGTAGAGAGAAACGCCACCTCCAAGGATGTTGACGAAGGACTTGGGACCGATGAGCGAACCGGTTCCGGCGGGCTCCTGTGCATCAGGGGGGGCCACCGATGGGCTAGTCGTCTTGGACGCGCTTCTTGGCGAACCACCCGACCAGGACGAGCCCGGCGAGCGCAGCTACGCCTACAGCCGCTTTCTTGCCGAACTCGCTCGCCTCGACCTTCGCCCGGTCGACGAACTCGTCAACCTTCCGAGCGAGCTCTTCCCT
>JALZJQ010000106.1 GCA_030859685.1 Actinomycetota bacterium
GGGGGGCCCGGTGAAGGATGACGGCCTGCGAGATGGGCTGCAACGATCGGAGTGATGGATGGAATTTCGACGCCTGGGTGACAGCGATCTCGAGGTTTCCGAGATCAGCCTTGGGTCTTGGTTGACCTACGGGGTGGGGGTGGAACACGAGCGCGCACAAGCCTGTGTGAACAAGGCCTTCGACCTCGGCATCAACTTCATCGACACCGCGAACGTGTACGGGCGAGGAGCGGCAGAGTCCTTCCTCGGGGAGTCGCTTTCGCGCCGCGAACGTGGCTCTTACATCCTGGCGACGAAGGTGTACTTCCCGATGTCGGACGAGGATGAGGGGCTGTCGGCACCCCAGATCCGCAAGCAGATCGACGCATCGCTGCGGCGCCTCCGGACCGACTACGTCGACCTCTATCAATGTCATCGCTTCGACGAGGACGTCCCCCTCGAGGAAACGATGGCGGCTCTGAGCGAGGTGGTGCAGCAAGGTAAGGCGCGCTACATCGGGTTCAGCGAATGGTCCGCCCAGCAGATCGAGGATGCTCTGAGCCTGCCCGGAGTGGAGAAGTTCGTCTCGAGCCAGCCGCAGTATTCGATGCTGTGGCGAGGCCCAGAGGAATCAGTGTTCCCGTTGTGTGCGTCGAACGGGATCGGCCAGATCGTGTGGTCGCCCCTCGGTCAGGGAGTTCTCACAGGCAAGTATCTACCGGGGCAGGATCCGCCCGAGGGCTCCCGTGCCACCAGTCCGGAGATGGGCGGAGACATCAAGCACTTCTTCGAGGGCGACACGCTCGAGGCCGTGCAGCGGTTGAAGCCAATCGCGGCGGAGCTGGACCTCTCCATGGCGCAACTGGCCCTTGCCTGGGTGTTGCGCGAACCGAACGTGTCCTCGGCGATCATCGGCGCCAGCAGACCGGAGCAGGTCGAGGACAACGCGGGCGCGTCGGGCGTCCAGCTCGATGACGACTCGGTTAGTGCGATCGACGAGGCTCTGGCCGGAGCCATCCAGCGGTAGTCGGCACGCTGGGGGCCATCCAGACCCGCTACTCGGTTGCTATCGCCTCCAGAACGTTCAGGCGGGAGGCGCGGCGCGCTGGAGGGATCGCAGCGACGATCCCCGCGATCCCCGCGAACAGGATGTAGATGATGAGCTGGCCGAACGGGATCGCGAATTCGGTTATCCCTTGATCGTTCAGGGCGGCAACGAAAGCCCAGCCGAAGAAGATCCCGACCGCGATCCCCAGCAAGGCGCCGAACAACGAGATGATGACGGACTCCCAACGGATCATGGACTTCGTCTGAGAGCGGGCCATGCCAACCGCCCGCAACAAGCCCAGCTCGCGCGTCCGCTCGAAGACAGACAACGCCAGCGTGTTGGTGATGCCTAGCAGCGCGATCACGAGGGCCAGACCGAGCAGCGCGGTGACCAGGCCCAGCAGCTGATCCACGTCTGACGCTGATCGCTCCTTGATCTCGGTTTGGTCCTGGAGCTCAACGTTAGGGAACTCATCCGTCACCTTTTCGATCTCGGCGCGCGCTTCCGCTGGAGATGCCTCTGCGCTCTTAGCCACGAGTACCGCGCTATCCACGCGTTCTGTGAATACCTCGTCGTAGGTCTCCAGCGAGATGAGGTAGTCGGTGTTCACCATCGACTTGTTCTCGAACAAGCCTACGACCATGACCTCCCGGGAACCCGCGGCGGCGAATCTCATCTCCAGGTCCTCGCCGACGGCAAGGTCCAGGTCCTCGGCCGTGGGGGCGAAGAGAAGCACCCCCCCTTCGGACAAGGCCTCGATCGAACCTTCGGTTACCTCGAGGTCGGCGACATCGTCGAAGGTCGATGGATCCGTGGCCGCGAGGAAGAGGGAGCGCTTCTGATCGTCGCGGAACTGGGCTTGGCGCAGTGGTGCGACGGACCGCACGGTTTCGAGCCGCGCGATCTCTTCGCCGAGCTCGGGACTGATGGCCGGGGGAGCCGTGATCGACGCATTCGAGATCATGAAATCGGCCTTGAGTGATTCGTCGACGATCTTGTTCGTGGAAGCCTTGAGGGACGCGGCGAAGATCCCGACGAGTCCCACGAGGGCCAAGCCGATCATCAGCGCCGCTGCGGTGGAAGCCGTCCGTCGTGGATTGCGCGCGGCGTTCTGCTGGGCGAGCTTGCCCGGCAGGTGCATCACCTTCTTGAAGGGCGCGCCGATGACTCGGGCCAGAGGCGCGGCGAACAGGGGAGTGAGCACCGAGATGCCGATGAAGGTCGTGAAGGCCCCGAGCCCGACGAGGGATAGACCCTCGGAGGAGTTGCCGAACAGGCCGAACAACAGGGTCGCCACACCCGCGGCCGTCAGGAGGCCCCCCGTCACGGTCCTCGATAGGGACCACCGGGCGTCCGAGGGATGTGTGTCACGAAGAGCTTCCATCGGGGTGACACGTGACGCCTTGCGCGCCGGCAACACCGATGACACGACCGTGACGATCGTCCCCACCAGGAGTGACACGATGACCGTTCGAGGCAGGAGTTGCAGCGTCGTCGAAGGAAGCTCGATCCCGAAGGTTGCCAAGAGCACCTGCAGCAGGATGGCGATCGCCACTCCAACCCCCAGTCCGACTAGAGAAGCCGTTACGCCCACCAGCAAAGCCTCCAACAGCACGGACGTCATGATCTGGCGGCTGTTGGCCCCCAGGGCGCGCAGGAGCCCGAACTCGCGCATCCGTTGAGCGACGGTGATCGAGAACGTGTTGTAGATGATGAATGCGCCCACGAACAACGCGACTCCCGCGAAGACGAGCAGAGCGGTGTTGAAGAATCCCAATCCTTGCTGAATGCTTTGAGCCTGCTCGCGAGCGACGCTGGCTCCACTGGATGCCTCGACCCCCTGCGGCAGGACCTCCTCGATGCGGGTCTGCAGATCGGCCGTCGCCACTCCGTCCTCTGCTGCTATCTCGATCGATGCGAAGCGGCCCTTGCGGTCGAACAACTCTTGGGCCGTTTCGGTATCGAACGCAGCGAGCGTCGCTCCCGCGAGGTTGTCGGCCTCGCCGAAGCCGGCTACGCCGGAGACGGTGAACTCGCGTGCGCCAGCCTGAGTGAGAACCGTGATGCGATCGCCCACCTCGAAGCCGTTGTCGCTGGCGGTGCCGGCATCCACGACGACCTCGTCCGATCCCACGGGCGCCTCGCCGTCCCTGAGCGTAAGGGGAGTGAGGGGTTCGGGAACCCAGTTCACCCCGAGCGTCGGGGCGCCGTTAGGAGTGATCGCTTCGCCATCCTTATCCACGAACTGTGCGTAACCGTCCACGGACCCGCTGGCGATGGCGACTCCGTCGACGTCGCGAACAAGTTGCACTAGCTTGTCGGGGATAGGTTTCCTGCTCCCGCCGATCTGGGCCTCGAACGAGCTCTCGCTGCGGACGTAGACGTCCACGCCTTTGGTGACGTCCGTGAAGAGATCGTCGAACGTCCGGCTCATCGTGTCCGTTAGGACGAACGTTCCCGCCACGAATCCGACGCCAAGCACGACGGCCAGCGCAGTCAGACCCAGGCGCAGCTTGTGCGCCATCAGGTTCTTGAGCGTCGTCCTCAACATTTCCTAGTTCTCCAGGGTCTTGAGCTTGTCGAGGACGCGCTCCACCGTCGGCTGGCGAACCTCATCGACGATCTGACCGTCGGCAAGAAGAACCACCCGATCCGAGTAGCTGGCCGAGATCGGGTCGTGGGTGACCATCACGATCGTCTGACCGAAGTCCTTCACTGCGGTACGCATGAACTCGAGGATCTCGGAGCCGCGCCTCGAGTCGAGGTTCCCGGTGGGCTCGTCGGCGAAAACTATGTCGGGTTTCGAGGCCAGCGCGCGAGCCGCCGCCACGCGCTGCTGCTGTCCGCCGGAGAGCTCGGTCGGCCGATGGGTCAGCCGATCGCCGAGGCCCACGATGTCGATGATCTTCGCCAACCAGTCTTCGTCGGCATCGCGCCGGGCGAGGTCGAGGGGGAGCCGGATGTTCTCCTCCGCCGTCAGCGTCGGTACCAGGTTGTACGACTGGAAGATGAACCCGACTTGATCCCGCCGGAGGCGAGTCTTGCCCTTCTCGTCGAGGGCGGTGACCTCCACGTCGCCGATGAAGACCTGGCCGGAGGTGAGGTCGTCGAGTCCCGCCAGGCAGTGCAACAGGGTGGATTTGCCGGAGCCCGAGGGTCCCATGATCGCCGTGAACTCACCGGAGGGGAAACTCACCGTGACGCCGTCCAAGGCGCGGACGGAAGTCTCTCCGGAGCCGTAGATCTTCGTAGCGGCGACCGCTCGCGAGGCGAGAGTCGCGCCCGACCGCTCCTGCACCGCTTCGGTCATGGCCGCTGCCTCCTTCGATGATTGGATGTCACGGCCGAAGGCTACGCGCTCCGGAGGTGAGCGCGAGACGTTCTTCATGGGAACTCGGGGGCGGAACCCCCCGAAGATGAGACGCCCCCCGAAGCGTTACGGGAGCCGGTCGATCTTCGAAGCGAAGGTGAGAGAGGACACGCTGGGAACCGACCTGAGCTCGGAGATGGCCCTCTCCGGCACGCGGGCGACGAAGCCATCCACGAGAGCCAGGTCGCACCGAACTCTAGGAGGGTCTATCGGCATCGGGATGGCCGGAGCTTCATAGCCCGGACGGGCTATTTTGCTATCAGGCGCGTTCGGGCCTAGTCGGAGGGCGAGCGTTGTACGCAGTGGACAAGGCAGGCGGGGGATCGAGTTGAAAGTCTGCGAGGACTCTGGTCTCCGCGCGGGACAGGAGTTGCCGGGAGAGCAGTCTCGATGGGCGGGCGATCCGGCCATCGGGCTCGTCAGGGGGGAGTCGGAATGATCGGAGTCTTCAAGCGGGCGGCGTCGCTGGTCGCGCTGATCCTGCTGGCCACGTTGCTCGCGGTTCCCGCGGCGTACGGCCAGTCCGAGGGCAACGACGACGGCAACGGCGACAAGGTCGTCTTCACCCTTGGGGACGACAACGACCTCGATTCGATGAACCCGTTCGTCGGCGTCGAGGCCCCCGCCTACCTCATGTACGCGTTGAACTATGACCTCCTGGTGAATTTCTCGACCGAGGACCTCTCGCCGGCCCCCGGCCTCGCGGAGTCGTGGGACACCAGCGAGGACGGGCTCACGTGGACCTTCAAGATCCGTGAGGGCGTCGAGTGGCATGACGGCGAGCCGTTCACCTCCCAGGATGTGAAGTACACGTACGAACGCGTTCTCGAAGAGCGGATCGGTTCCTACATCGACTACCTGAGCTTGATCGACACGATCGAGGCTCCCGATGACACCACCTTGATCATCACGACCAAGAAGCCCACTACCCAGTTGCTGACCGCGTACGTCTACATCATGCCGGAGCACATCTGGAGCAAGATCGACGCGAAGGAACGCAAGACCTTCGAGAACTATCCGAACCCGATCGGCACCGGGGCGTTCCAGGTCGTCGAGTGGCAGAAGGGCCAGTTCTTCCGTATGGAAGCGAACGAGGATTACTGGGGCGGCACTCCCCAGATCGACGAGTTCACCTACCGAATCTTCAACAACGAGGACGCGCTCGTCCAGGCACTCAAAGCCGGCGAGATCGATTTCGCCGACACCCTGGGAGCCAACCTCTTCGATTCCCTCGAGGGCGCATCGGGCATCAGCACGAACGAGGCTTCGATACCCAGCTTCGAAGAGATCGGTTTCAATACCGGCGCCGACGCAACCATCAAGGATAGCGACGGCCACCCTGCCTTGAAGGATCCGGAGGTTAGACGCGCCATGGCCATGGCGATCGACAAGGACGTGCTCGTCGATCGCATCCAGCGCGGACACGCGACGCCGGGGTCGACACTCGTCCCACCGTCGATCCCCTTCTATCACTACGAACCTACGGAGGAAGAGCTTCTTTCCTTCGACCCGGAAGCCGCGAACCAGATGCTCGATGACGCCGGATACGAGGATACCGACGACGACGGCATCAGGGAGATGCCGGGCGGCGGCGATCCCCTGGAGTTCCGGTACTTCGTCCGCAGCGAGGAGAACTCCACCAGGAACGCGAGCGAGTTCATCAGCGAGTGGCTGAGCGATATCGGGATCGGCACCGAGGTGCAGGCCCTGACCGATAGCAAACTGACGGATGTCATCTACAACGGCAAGTACGACATGTTCCATTGGGGTTGGTACCCCGATCCGGACCCGGACTTCATCCTGTCGGTTATGAGTTGCGGCCAACGTCCGCCCGACGGCATCTGGAGCGACAGCTTCTATTGCGATGAGGAGTACGACCGGATGTACCAGGAGCAGAAGACTCTTCTGGACCTGGACGAGCGGGCAGAGGTCATCAAAGAGATGCAGCGGATGGTCTACGAGGATTCGCCCTACATCATCCTGTACTACGACAAGAACCTCCAGGCCTACAGCGACGAGTGGACCGGTTTCGTCCAGCAACCCACCGACGGGGGCGACATGCTGGCCGCTTATGGCCCCACTAGCTACATCAGCATCCGACCCGCGTCGGCCGAGTCGGGCTCCACCGACGATTCCGAGGGGATCTCACCTATCGTATGGATCGCGATCATCGGCGGCATCGCGGTGGTAGCGGTCGTGGCGAGGATGGTGCGGCGGCGAGTCGGCGAGGAGGACCGCGCGTAGAGCCGGAACATAACGTGAGGAAGGCCGGGTAGCCGGGTGGGCGCGCGCCGCTATCTCCTGTCGAAGGTGTTGCAGGCTCTTCTCACCCTGGTCTTCATCCTCGCGTTCAACTTCTTCTTGTTCCGCGTCATCCCCGGCAACCCCGCGCAGATCCTCGCGCGCAACAAACTCCTCCCCAAGGAGGCGGTCGAGGAGCTCGAACGCGACTTCGGTCTGAAGGAACCGCTCCCCAAGCAGTTCCAGCTCTATGTAGCCGACACCTTCCGTGGGAACTTCGGTATCTCCTATACGTTCCGCGTTCCCGTGCGTCAGGCGATCGCCGAACGGATCTGGCCCACCGTCCTACTGGTGGGGGTAGCGACGATCCTCTCGACGGTTCTGGGACTACTGATCGGGATATACGGCGCCTGGAAGAGGGGGAGCGCATTCGATCTGAGCTCGCTCGGTTTCGCCCTCGTGACCTACTCGATGCCCGAGTTCTGGCTCGGGATCCTGCTCCTGATCGCGTTCGCCGGCGGCATCGGGGTCTTTCCGTCTCTGTTCCCAACGGGGGGCATCGAAACGCCCGGGGCAGGCTATACGGGCCTGGCGCACTACACCGACGTCCTCAACCACATGTTCTTACCGGCCCTGACCTTAGCCCTCGCCTACATCGGAGAGTACGCGCTGATCGTCCGGTCGTCCTTGTTGGACGTGATGGGGGAGGATTACGTGACTACGGCACGCGCCAAAGGGCTCAGGGAAGGTCTCGTGTTGCGCCGGCACGTGGTGCCCAATGCGATGCTGCCGACGGTAACGCTCGCGGCGCTGAACCTGGGCTTCATAGTGTCCGGAGCGATCACGGTCGAGACGGTCTTCTCGTGGCCCGGACTCGGGCTGTTGAGCTACGAGGCCCTGCGCGCGCCGGACTATCCGCTGCTACAGGGGCTGTTCCTGCTGTTCAGTGGCGCGGTTATCGTCGCCAACCTGATCGCCGACATCGTTTACGGCTACCTGGACCCCAGGGTGAGGGAGGCGTAGATGAACCCCCACTCCCACGTCAACCCGTCCCCTGCGCCTCAGAGCGCACGGAGCATCACCTGGACCCGCCGGAAACGCGCGCTCGGCCGTACCTGGCACACCTACCGTCAATCGAAGATGGGGATGACGGGGCTGATCATCCTCCTGCTCATCGTTGCGATGGCGGTGTTCGCTCCGCTCCTCGCCAGCTCGGAGGGGCTCAGCGCGGCGAAGGCCACGGGTGGGGTGCTCGATCCGCCGAGCCGGCACCCACCCCTTGGCACCGATGATCTCGGCCGGTCGATGTGGACGCTGACGGTGTGGGGCGCCCGGATCTCGCTCCTCGTGGGATTCGCAGCGACCGTTCTCTCGATGGTGATCGGCTCGTTGATCGGGATCGTCGCGGGCTATTACGGAGGCTGGTCGGATCGACTTCTGATGAGGGTCACCGACTGGTTCCTGGTGATCCCGTTCCTACCTTTGGCCATCGTGCTGGCATCCATCCTCGGTCGTTCGTTGCTCGTGATCATCTTCGTGATCGGAGTCACTTCGTGGCCGGGTACGTCTCGGGTCGTGAGGTCTCAGGCGCTCACGGTCAAGACCCGTCCCTACGTCGAGCGTGCGAGAGCGTTGGGGGCGAGTGACTGGCACCTCATTACCCGCCATGTACTGCCTAACGTCTTCCCGTTGATCTTCGCGAACACCATCCTTGTCGTGGCCGTTGCGATCCTCTCGGAGACAACGCTGTCCTTCCTCGGCCTGGGCGACCCGCTTCAGGTCTCTTGGGGCACCATCCTCGAGAACGCATTCACGGGGGGAGCGGCGACGATCAATGCGTGGTGGTGGTTGGTGCCACCGGGCCTCGCCATCGTTCTCATCGTGCTCGCATTCACGATGTGCGGTTACGCGCTCGATGAGATCCTGAACCCCCGGATCCGCCGTAGGGGCATCGTGGGGGCCGTAACCGGCCGCGTCGAGGATGACTCGGAGGCGAGCTCGTGAGCCTGCTCACGGTCGACGACCTGCGCGTCGAGTACGCGTCTTCCGGAGGTTGGGTGCCCGCCGTGCGCGGCGTCGATCTCACCCTCGACCGCGGGCAAGTCTTGGGTCTCGCGGGGGAGTCTGGTTGCGGGAAGTCCACGATCGCTCACGCGCTCTTGCGCTTGCTCCCACCGGAAACGCGCGTGCGCGGTGAGGTGTTCCTCAACGGGCAGGACGTGTTGCTCCTCAAGCCGGGCCGGTTGCGCGCCGTCAGGTGGGCGGAGGGGGCGATCGTGTTCCAGGGCGCCATGCACGCTCTGAACCCGGTCCGGCGCATCAGGGACCAGCTGGCGGAGCCGATGATCCTTCACGGTCAGAGGAGCGATAAGGAAGCTCATCTCCGCGTGGGGGAGCTGCTCGAACAGGTCGGTCTTCCGGCAAAGCGGGGGGCCGACTTTCCCCACGAGTTCTCAGGCGGGCAACGGCAACGCGTGATGATCGCGATGGCTCTGGCCTGCGACCCGGCCTTGTTGATCGCCGACGAGCCGACCACCGCCCTCGACGTCATGGTGCAGGCGCAGGTCCTGAACCTTCTCAAGAAGCTTCAGGAGGAGCTGGGTCTTGCGATGCTGTTCATCACCCACGATCTCTCGGTGCTGGTCGAGGTCTGCGACCGCATCGCCGTCATGTACGCGGGCCGCATCGTGGAAGAAGGACCTTCGAACAGGGTGTTCGGAGCTCCGGCTCATCCCTACACCAGGGCCCTGGCCGGCGCCTTCCCCACGATCGGGGATCCGACCTTCAGGCGCGCGCCGACCGGCCTGGGCGGCGATCCTCCCGACCCCCAGGCGCTCCCGACCGGCTGCCCCTTCCATCCGCGTTGCCCGCAGGCGTTCGACGAGTGCCCGCGCGTGGACCCTCCATTGTTCAGAGCCGAGGAGGCACACGTAGCTGCGTGTCTATTGGTGCCGGACGACCAGCCCCAAGGAGTAGGAGCGTGAGGCGGGTACAAGACCGGAGCGAGATGCCGGCGCCTCCGAGCGAAGCGCTGGTCGAGGTGCGCGATGTTCACGTCTCTTTCACCGGGCGCACCGGACTACTCAGCGGGATCATGGGTCGGACCGCGTCGGTCGCTCGCGCGGTCGATGGTGTGAGTCTTACGATCAAGCAGGGTGAGATCGTTGCCCTCGCGGGGGAGTCGGGATGCGGGAAGACGACGCTCGCGAGGACCATCATGGGTCTGGAGAAACCAACGAGCGGCGACGTTCTCTTCGAGGGCCGTCCTATCCGGGATGATCTCCGCGCGTACCGGCGCAAGGTCCAGATGGTCTTCCAGGATCCGTCGGGAGCACTGAACCCCCGGCAAACGATCTATGAGTCGGTCGCGGAAGGTCTCCGGATACACAAGCTCACCGGCACGGAGGAATCTTTGGTCGCCGACGCGTTGACCAGAGCCGGGCTGCGACCGGCGGAGCGGTTCTTCCTGCAGTACCCGCACGAACTGTCGGGGGGGCAACGCCAGCGAGCGGTCATCGCCGGAGCACTGGCCCTGAACCCCAAGGTATTGGTGGCGGATGAGCCGGTGTCGATGCTGGACGCTTCGGTGCGGGGCGAGATCCTTCGGCTTTTGTTGCAACTGCGCGATGACTTCGGTCTGTCGTTGATCATCGTCACGCACG
Organism: Actinomycetota bacterium; assembly: GCA_030859685.1. Taxonomy (GTDB): domain Bacteria; phylum Actinomycetota; class CADDZG01; order CADDZG01; family WHSQ01; genus JACCXF01. The sequence goes on from JALZJQ010000106.1 coordinate 10,301, forward strand.
ATCTCGGCCTGGCGTGGACCGTCGCGGATCGCGTCGCGGTGATGTATCTCGGCCGCATCGTCGAGGAGGGTCCGGCCGAGCGTGTCCTCACACAGCCGCTGCACCCGTATACGCGCGCGCTGCTCGACATCGTGCCCGAGGCGGGTGGCCTCGACCGCCCGGTGCTCAAAGGCGAGCCACCGGATCCGAGCGACATCCCGGTGGGATGCCGGTTCCATCCCCGTTGCCCGGCGGTAGCCGAGGGAGCGGCCACCGCCGCCGGCGTCGAGCCGCTCTGTAGGAACGAGGACCTCGGGCTGGTCGAGTTGCGGCCCGGGCACACCGTCGCGTGTCACCTCGCCCTGAAGACGCACGGAGATGGGGCTACTGCAAACGCCGGGGGAAGTCCCGTTCCCA
>JALZJQ010000142.1 GCA_030859685.1 Actinomycetota bacterium
GCGACCGGCTTCGATCGTGCTGACATAGGCATCCGTGTAGGCGGGTTCCGCCAGCTGCCTCTGCGTGAGACCACGTTGCAGTCTCAACCGTCTCAGGTTCGTGCCTAACTTCATCCGGCTCCCTTCATCCCAAGCCAGTCCAACATCTTGCCGTGATGGGACAAAGCCGCTTTCCTCCCGTCCCTGTCTGTCAACTTAACCAGACCTCGGCATCGAAGGCTACCCGCGGGGAGGACGTCTGGCTCTGAACGAGCCGGGGTGGTTCTGGCCGTACGGCCGGGGGTGCGCTAGCGGGAAAGGCCGCTCGTCGACAGGACGAGGTCGGCCGAGCTGGAGCCGTCCTCCAGGAACTCGTCCGCGGACACGTCCTGCAGCGCCGTGAGCCAGCCGGATCCTGCGTCGGCCGAGTCGTAGCGGGGGAGGCCGGCGAAGAGCCCGGTGGTGCCCATCTGATCGAGGGATCGAACCTTCATGCCTTCCTCCGTCTCCTTCTAGCTCCTCGAGTCCGCTGAGGGCACGGTAACGATGCGGGACTTGACCGTCAGGTCTGTTCTCGAATGCTCGCGGTCCCGAACAACCCGGCGACGAGCCGGCGACCGAGGTCGAGGATCGTTCCGGCGGTGTCCGCGTAGACGCGCTCGGAGCGGCCGAAGGGGTCCGGGATGCCCTCGCCGGTCCGGTGAGACCGGTCGTAAGAGCGGCGCTCGGCCGCCAGGCGGATACGGTCCTTGGCCCGGGCCTCCGGGTCGTCCTCATCGACGAATGGGATCTCCTCTAGGAGCCGGACGATCTCTCTGAGGTAGAAGACCTTGTCCGACGGCGCCCCGCCGTCCACCACCGCTGCCGCCACGTGGTTCAGCTCGAACCCCAGGATCAGGTCCGCGCTGCGCAGGTCGATCTGTGACAGATGTCGCGACCGGTGGTCGATGAGATCCACCCCGAGGTTCCCGGCTGCAGCGATCATCTCGTCGGTAGAGGGCTCGGCACCGAGGTTCAGGGTTCCGCAGGACGACACCCGAAGGGGGAGAGACTCGGCGAACTGCGCGAGAGTGGCTTCGGCCAGTGGCGAGCGGCACCGGTTGCCCGTGCATATGAAGGTTACGTCCAGCATGGCTCGATCACGTCCGCCAGTCGCCCGGGTGCATGGCGCGTAATGTACGCCAGTCGGGCCTCATGCCCGGCGCGCCATCGGCGCCGGTCGGACCTGCGCCAGACCTGAAGCCGGTTCTCGACGATGCAGGGTTACCCTAGGTCAACCCTGGATGACGAGGACTACCCCCGGCGGACGAACCGTGTGGGGGAGCGGTCCTTGCGGCATATGTGGCTGTGCCCGTAACGGCCGCTGGCCTTGCGGGCCACCACGGTGTAGTAGCGGCCTTTGGCTCTCGGCTTGTGCATCCTGTAGTTGCCGTTGTAGCCGGTCGTGTCTACACCGACGATGGCATTGCGGCGATTGGTGCGGACCTTGTAGAGCCGTACGGTCCGGTTCCGCTTACAGGACCTGTGGTCCGCGGACACGCTGCCGTAGAAGTTCGTGCCGTCGTAGTTGATCGTGACGCTCGATTCGTCGGTGAATGCGTGGCCCGCCGCCGGCGTTGCAGAACCCAGTAGGCCCAGACTTGCGAGGCCCGCGAGAAGCGCAACTTTCCTCGGCCGCATACGGTTCAAGTGTCCATCCCTTAGCTCGTCACTGCGGTCCGCATCACTACTGCGGAAGCCCTTCACTGGTTCAATCCGATGGTTCGATGGTTCGATGTTTCGATGGGTTGCACTCCAGATGCGGTTGCCCCACGAACGCGCACTGAGAATCGATTCCTATCGACCGTACAACGGGAGGGCAATCTGTCAACCGGATTAACTCATCCCGCGCCGGAGGTTCGACCGGACGCCACGTCGGGTCGGGGTAGGGCGCGTGCCCGCCCGGATCTGGCCCGGCGCACAGCCGGTCAAGTGCGGGTCTCTGTGACCCTCGTTGCCGCCGCCATCGTGCTGGCAGCATGCCCCCAGCCGGTCGATCTCTCCCATCAGGCTCCCCCCACTTTAGGGGACGAACCGCTGGGCTACGAGGCGGCGACGGTGACGAGGGTCGTGGACGGCGACACCATCGAGGTGACCGTCACGAGCCGGGTCGAAGGGGCGGGAGCCGGCCGTGCCCAGGTGGGCCACAGCTACGACGTCAGGCTCCTGGGCATCGACACGCCGGAGTCGGTGAAGCCCGACTCACCCGTGGAGTGTTTCGGGCCGGAAGCCTCCGACGCGGCCGTCGCCCTGCTCGAGGACCGCGCGGTGCGCCTCGTCGACGACGTGGAGGAGGTCGATGGCTACGGCCGGCTCTTGAGGTACGTCTACGTCGAGGAAGAGCTGGCGAACGCTCGCCTCGTCGCCAACGGTTACGCCAGGGTTCTGGTCTACGAGCCAAACGTCAGGCATTCCGACTTTCTCCTCGAACTGGAGCGTCGGGCTAGGGCGGCCGAGCGCGGATTGTGGGCGACGGACACATGCAGAGGAGGTGGGCCGTAGCCCCGTAGCATTCGAGGTGTGAACATCTCCCGCCCGTCACGAGCGTTGCTCTACGGCCTGCTGCTTGCCGGCCTTCTCGTCTACGGCCTCGTTGTGGAGTTCGGGCTGAACGCCGGCAAGGTGCATCACGGCGTCACCGTGGACGGCGACATCGAGCTCGCCGGGCTGACCCGGCTGGAGGCCGGCGAGCTGTTGCAGGAGCGCACCGAGTTGCTGGCCTCCCAGCCCCTCGTGTTCGCCGCACGTGGTGTGGGGCGCCGAACCATCGAGGTGGCGGACATCGGGGCCCGGCCGGAGCCGAACGAGACCGCCGCGGCTGCGATGGCGATAGGACGCTCCGGCGGGCCGTGGCGCGCGCTTGCCGATCGCTGGGCCGCGTGGACGGGGGGCGTTGACGTCGATTGGATCGGCGAGCCCAGCCGGGGGAGGGTGAGCCGCTTCATCGAGCAGATCGAGGAGCGCGCGCTTGACTCCGGCCTCAGTTTGAACCGGTGCAAGTTGCGAGGGAAGATCAAGCGTGTCGCGACCGATTGGCCGCGCGAGGACTTCTACCGGATCCCCGTCAGAGAAGAGCTGCCGGAGGGCGCCGTTACTCGGTGCTGGTCTCAGCCTCAGTGAGGTCCGTCTCCGTAGGCGACGGCGATGCCGCCACGCTCGGAGCGGCGGAGGGGGCCGCGCTGGTGGCCGGCTGACCACCACCACCGGTTCCACCACCGCCCCCGCCATTCGTAGACCCCGATCCCGCCTCCGTCCCGTCCTCTTCAGGGGCGTCGCCGGGGGGCGTGCTCGTGGTCGTGGTGGTCGCGGCGCCGGTCGTCGGCGAGGGCGACGGCTTCTTGTCCGGTTCCCGGCTCGAGCCCGGGCTCTCGACCGAGGGGTCGGCCTCCGCGCTGTCATCCGGGGAGCCACCGGAGGCAACCAGCGCTATCCCGATCACGATCGCGAGCAAGAGGGCCAGGGCGGAGCCGAGCAGCACGCGCCGCCCGGTTGGCGATCGCAGGTGGTCGAGCTCGTCGTCATCATCATCGTCGTGCATCGCCGGCAGGAAGGTTGTGTGATCCGCGTCCCCCGACAACACCGAGTCGATCGCGCCGGCGAGCTCGTTCCCGTCCTGGAATCGATCGGCCGGATCCTTCTCGAGGCATCGAAGGACCAACGCATCGAGGGCGGGGTCCACACCCCCGACGGATGCGCTGGGAGGTTCTGGCTCCTCTTCTATGTGCGCGATGGCAAGCGCGGTGACATTGGTGTGCTCGAACAGTTTCTGCCCGGTGAGCAACTCGTAGAGAACGACTCCCAGGGAGTAGACGTCCGAGGCGGGAACCGGCTGTCTCCCGGACACCTGCTCGGGGCTCACGTAATGGGGTGATCCGATGGCCGCGCCGGTCGCGGTGAGCTTCTCGCCTCCGGCGATGGAAGCGATGCCGAAGTCGGCCAGCTTCGCGTGACCCCGTTCGGTCATCAGGATGTTCGGCGGTTTGATGTCGCGGTGGACGATCCCCAGGGCGTGGGCGGCCCCCGCGCCCCGCGCCGCCTCGGCCACTAGCTCCAGAGCGCGCTCCGGGACGAGCGGATCCTCGAACGCCTCGGTCAGGGAGCCGCCCGCAACGTACTCGATGACCAGGAATGGCCGGCTCTCGACCTCGCCGAAGTCGAGAACGGAGACGACGTTGGGATGATTGATCCGGGCGACGCTTTGCCCTTCCGAGAAGAATCGCACCAGGAACTCTGGATCCTGCGCGAACTGGGGGGCGATGAGCTTCACGGCCACGGGACGGTCGAGCCGGATATCGCGAGCGCGCCAGACGAACGCCATCCCACCGGACCCAAGCGGGTCCAGCAGCTCGTAGCGCTGGTTGATGACGTCGCCCTTTCTCATGATCTCCTGACGATGGTAGGCCCTCACCCTCGTGATCTGAAACCGGGATGTGCTCTCCAACTAGGCGGATTCCTTGTGTATCGAACGAATCCGTCCCCCTGTTGAGTGGTTTACAGGGTTCATATCTGTCGGTTGGGGACATAACTAAGCAACGTCGAGGAGTGGGTCGAGCGATGAGTCCGAAACGAAAGCCAGTCGTCCTCTACATCGACGATGATCTCGCGAATCGGAAGCTGATCGAGAGGATCATCGCCCGGCGTTGTCCACAGGTACGAGTGGTCATGGCCGCCACGGCGAGAGAGGGCCTGGGCCTCGTCACCACGGAGCGGCCAAGCCTGATCCTGCTCGACCGGAATCTATCGTCGTCGTCGGGCGACAAGGTCCTCCAGGATCTCGGCGTCGATCCGACGACGTCGGAGATCCCTGTCGTCATCGTGACGGGCCAGCACGAGGGCTCGTCGGAGCTCGTTGAGCGCGGTGCGAAGGAGGTCCTCTTGAAGCCCTACGACGTGGACGCTCTCGAGGCGATCGTGACGCGCTACACCTGACGAGACCGGGCCGGCTCCGTCGAGCGCATCCCGTGGCAGAATCGCGGCACCCACAACCATGTGGTCGAGGTGCTGCCGGACTGAGAGCTGCGATAGAGAACTGGAGAACGCGATGAGCCCCGACAAGGACGGATCGAGCGCCGACGACAACAAAGAGGGTTACACCGCTACGAAGCGCGAGCAGGGTCGCCAGAACGCGTGGATCCACCGTGCTGCGTCCGGGCCCGACCCGAAGCGCGACTCGAACAACGTCGCCGACGACAAGGTGACGGTCGTCAAGCGCCCGGCCGAGGTCGAACGCACCCGAGAGAAGCCCTACGGCTGACCGGTCACAACCTGACCCGTCACAACCTGACCGGTCCGTTTCCGACGTGGCGGTATCCGATCTATCACGATCAGTGCCGACACTTTCCGGCTACCATCACCGTATGCCGGTCGACCCCCGCAAGCTTCCCGACATGCCCGAGCTCATGATCGCCGGCCCCGGCGAACTACATGAGGAGGATCTCGAAGTCCTGGGCACCCAGGTCATCGCCCACTACGGCGACGTCTGGACGGAGCTTCATCGCGACACACTCGACCTGTTGTCGAAGTTGATGGACGCTCGCGTATCGCCATATCTGATCCCCGGGACCGGTACGACGTGCCTGGATGCGGCCATGCTCAACCTGTTCGAGCCGGGCCAGAAGGTCGTTCTTGCCGACACCGGTTTCTTCGGAACGCGATCGATGGAGCTCGCTGCTTCGCACGGGCTCGAGACCGTCGTCGTCCCGGTCGAGGTCGGAGCCCCGATCGACCCGGCGCGCGTTGCGGACGCGATCGGGGGCGCGGACGGCGTGATCACCGTTCACGTCGAGACCGCCACGGGCGTGCGCCACCCCATCGAAGAGATAGCGAGGGTCGCTCGCGACGCGGGGGCCCTCTACATGGTCGACGGCATCGCCTCGGTGGGCGGCGAGATCGCCCTCGTCGACACCATGGGGCTCGACGCATTGGTGACCGGTTCGCAGAAGGGGTTGGAGGCGCCGCCCGGCCTGGGTGTGCTGGCGCTGTCCGAACGCGGGCGGGAGCGCGTCGACGCGCGCAGCACGCGCCCGGGCTCCTGGTTCCTCGATCTGAGAACCTGGGACAAGTACCGCGACGAGTGGGCCTCGTGGCATCCGCACCCCGTGACCATGCCGACGAACCTGGTGCTGGCGTTGAACTCCAGTTTGCGCAGGATCCTCGAGGTGGGTCTCGACCCCTGGGTCGAGCGACGCGCGGCTCTCGCCCGGCGCTGTGGGCAAGGGCTCGCCGCGCTGGGCCTCGAACCCATACCCCAGGAGGGGTTCGGCGCCAATCTCGTGGTCGCCAACTGGGTGGACGATCCCGCGCCTCTGCTCGCCTATCTGCTCGACAAAGAAGGGATCATGATCTCCGGGGGTCTCGCCCCGACCATGGGCAAGGCGATCCGTGTCGGTTTGATGGGCCGCACGGCCACCGACGCCATGGTCGACCGCGTCCTGTCGGGTATCGGGAACGGCCTCAAAACCCTCGGCCGCGCCTGACGACACGGTTCACGGGAGGGACGACGAGTGCGGCGGGGCGTTTCATAACGGTCCGGAGTCCCCGGAGTGCACGGCGTCTCCCCGGCTGTGGCCACCCAGTCAGCTCGCGGTCAGCAGGATGTACTCGATGACGCGCCGGCGCGCAAGCATCCCCCATTGTCGTAACAAGAGCTTCGCCGTGAACCGGTAGATCCACGGCGCACCCGGCGACTTATCGAGCTTCCGGCGAAGGAAACGGACCGCGGGGCCGATGACCTCGTCGGTGACCCGACGCAACCGCACCTGCTGGAAGCCCGCGTCACGAGCGGCTTGAGCGATGTCGTTCGCGGAGTTCATGTTCGAGGCCTTCAGCCCCCAGATCCTCAGGTTCAAGATCGCGGCGAGGATCTCGCCCGGGGTACGTGGTACGCGCTCGGCGCCGACGTCCGACATGGTGAGGACCGCCCCCGGCCTCATGACGCGTCGCGCTTCGTTGAAGAAGCTCGAGCGTGATGGGAAGTGGAAGGCGGCCTCGACGCTGATGATCCCATCGAGGCTGTCGTCTTTGAACGGGAGGCGGGTCGCGTCCGCGTTCACCGGCGCGGCCCGCGCTGCCTGAAGTCGCTCCCGCCCGGCGCGCAGCTGAGATTCGGTGATGTTGAGTGCCACCAGCTGCCGTGGCTGGGCGACCTCAGCGATGACCTCGTCCTGCGCGCCGAGCCCGTTCGCTACGTCGAGGATCGCCTTGTCCTTGGGGAGCTCCTCGGCGAGGACGCGCACGAGCCGGCGCACGGCCTCCAACCCATCGTCGGGCGAGTCGCTTCGCTCCCACAAGCCTAGGTTCAGCCATCCCGGAGCCGGGGCGAGGAAGAAGTCCGCGCCGATGCTGTCGTAGACGACCGCCGCGGGGTTTCTCCCGAAGCGAAAGAGGCCCCCGAGATGCCGGAGGTTGTCGCGTGTTACCTGTTCCATACCTGCTCCGCGGGTTTGTAGGGGGCGGACCTCTGGTAGAAGCCACTGTAGGAAACGCTATCTAACCAGGATTCGGAAAGGACCCCGACTATGGATTCCCGGACGATAGGAAACGTCAAGGTCTCAGCCGTGGGACTGGGAGGGATGCCGATGTCCGTCGAGGGGCGTCCGGATGAGGATCGCTCGCTGCGAACGATCCACCAGGCCCTGGATCTCGGGATCACCTTGATCGACACCGCCGATGCCTATTGCCTCGGAGCTCACGAAGTGGGGCACAACGAGCGACTGATAGCGAAGGGTCTGGCGACCTGGTCGGGCGACGCGTCGGAGGTGTTGGTGGCCACCAAGGGTGGGCACACGCGCGCTGCCGATGAGGAGGATGGAGATGATTGGGGTCTCAACGGCCGGCCCGAGTACCTCAAGGGGGCCTGTGAGGCGAGCCTGAAGGCGCTCGGCGTGGAAGCGATCGGCCTGTACCAGTTCCACCGTCCCGACCCAGACGTTCCCTACGCGGAGTCGGTCGGCGCCTTCAAGGATCTGCAGGATGAGGGCAAGGTACGGATGGTAGGCCTCTCGAACGCCACTATCGAGCAGATCGAAGAGAGCCGGCGCATCGTCGACATCGCCAGCGTTCAGAATGAGTTCTCGCCCCGATTCAGGAGCTCGGAGGACGAGCTCGAGTACTGCGCTCGTGAGGGGATCGCGTTCCTCCCGTGGAGCCCGTTGGGTGGCATGGGCTCGGCCGCCGACCTCGGTTCCGAACACTCGGCCTTCGCCGCGGTCGCCGAGGAGCGCGGCCTGAGTCCCCAACAAGTGGCGATCGCCTGGCACCTCGCCAAGGCGGAGGCGGTCATCCCCATCCCCGGCTCGAGCCGGCCGGAGACGATCGCCGACTCGGCGCAAGCGGCGGAGCTCGAGCTGGATCCGGTTGAGCTTCGGCAGTTGGACGCGGGCTGACGTCCGATGGATGAAACGGTCATCGACGTCGTCATCGAGATCCCGAAGGGCAGCCGCAATAAGTACGAGTACGACCACGAGGCTCATGTGATGCGGCTCGATCGCCGGCTGCTGTCGGCCACGACGTACCCGGCGGACTACGGCTTCATCCCCGACACCATGGGCGAGGACGGAGATCCGCTCGACGCGCTCGTGCTCGTAGAAGATCCCACTTTTCCCGGCTGCTGGGTGAAGGCTCGGCCGCTCGGCGTCTTCTGGATGGAGGACGAGAAGGGGCCCGACGCCAAGATCATCTGCGTACTCGAGAACGATCCCCGGTGGAACCCCGCAGAGGACATCAACGATGTTCCCGAATCGCTCCGGTTCGAGATCGAGCATTTCTTCGACGTCTACAAGATGCTCGAGAAGAAGAAGACGGATACACGCGGGTTCGACGGCAAAGCGGCCGCCCTCAAAGAGATCCAGGCGGCGCGCGGCCGGCCCACCGACGGCCGGGGTTGACGGCCGGCGCGCCGTGATCGTCGGGTGAAGGAAAGCGTGGCACCGGCACCGCTACTGCGCCGGCGGTTGCTCGTGGCCGGGACCGTCCAGGGCGTGGGATTCCGGCCGTTCGTGTTCAACCTCGCCACCGGCATGGGTCTCACGGGGTTCGTTCGCAACGATCCGGCGGGAGTCGTTATCGAGATCGAGGGCCCCGCCGCCGACATGGCCCTGTTCGAGACCGCTCTTTCGTCCTCGGCCCCCCCTCTCGCGGTGATCGAGAGGGTGAAGAGCGACCGGCTCCCTCTCGAGGGCTCGTCACGCTTCGAGATCGCGGACACAGAGCCGGGCGGGACGCCCACCGCGAGCATCGCCCCCGACGTCGCGGCCTGCGACGACTGTCTTGCGGAGATCCGTGATCCATCGGCGAGGCGCTTCCGCTATGCGTTCACGAACTGCACCAGCTGTGGTCCCCGGTTCACGATCGCGCTGGCCGTTCCCTACGACCGCTCGAATACGACGATGGCGATATTCGAGATGTGTGCTGCGTGCCGGGCCGAGTACGAAGACCCCACGGACCGCCGTTTCCACGCGCAGCCGATCGCGTGTCCTGCATGTGGGCCACGGCTCTCGCTCACGGCGGGCGATGTCGATCCGGAGGGAGATCCGATCGCCCGCGCCGCGCGTTCGCTGATTGCCGGGAGCATCCTCGCCGTCAAAGGTCTGGGGGGCTATCACCTCGCATGTGACGCGACGAGCGAGGGAGCTGTGGCGCAGCTGCGCCAGCGGAAGGGACGTGAGGAGAAGCCGCTCGCTCTCATGGTGCCCGACCTTCGGTGGGCGCGGCGCGTGGTGGAGTTCGATCCCACCGGCGCGCGACTGCTCACGAGCCGCCGGAAACCGATCGTGCTCCTGCCCCGGGTCGCCGACGCGCCGGTCGCCTCCGGCGTGGCCCCCGGCAATCGCGTCCTCGGCGTCATGTTGCCCTACACGCCCCTTCACGTGTTGTTGCTGGAAGCGGTAGATCGCCCCCTCGTGTTGACGTCGGGCAACCTGACCGACGAACCGATCGCGTTCGAGGATGGCGACGCGCAGCGGAGGCTCGCGCCGGTGGCGGACGCTTTCCTCGCCCACGACCGTCCCATCCACATCCGCTGCGATGATTCCGTACTGCGAGTGGTGCGCGACGCCGGCTATCCGATACGGCGCGCCCGTTCCTACGCGCCCGAACCGCTGACGGTGGCCACCCGGTTCATCAAACCGACGCTCGCCACCGGCGCGGAGCTGAAGAACACCTTCTGTCTTGGTTTCGAGGACAGGGCGGTGCTTTCTCCACACGTCGGGGACCTCAAGAATTGGGAGTCGCTGGAGGCGTTCCGGTCGGGGATCGAGCATCTGCAGGGTCTCTACGACCTCGAGCCAGAGATCGTGGTCCACGACCTCCATCCCGACTACCTCACGACCCGGTGGGCGCGCGCGCTCGAGGGCGTCGAACGGATCGAGGTCCAGCATCACCACGCGCACATCGCCTCGTGCCTGGCCGACAACCGGCGTTCCGAGACCGTCATCGGCCTGGCGCTCGACGGCGCAGGATTCGGAAGCGACGGGCAGGTCTGGGGGTGCGAGGTCTTGGTGTGTGACCTCGTTTCCTGCCGGCGCAGCGCGGCCCTGCGTCCTCTTCCCCTTCCTGGGGGCGATGCCGCGGCGCGCGAGCCGTGGCGGATGGCGGCCGTCTATCTACAGGCGGCTTTCGGTCCGGAGGCAGCGGAGTTGCCGCTCGACTTCGTGGCGAGGAACGCGGCGCGCTGGGACCTCGTGTGGCAGATGGCGGCACAGGGGATCAACTCGCCGCCGACGACGAGCGCGGGCCGGCTCTTCGACGCCGCTGCTGCGTTGTGTGGGGTGCGGGACCGCAACGCGTACGAGGGCCAGGCCGCGGCGGAGCTCGAGCAGCTCGCCGATCCCGACCTCGACCTCGCATATCCGTGCACGGTCGAAGGCTCGACGATCGACGGGGTCGAGCTGATAGCGGCACTGACCGACGATCTCGTCTCCGGTCGCGCCCGCGAAGCGGCGGCGGCCGCGTTCCACAACGGGCTGGCCGGCGCCCTGGTGGAGTCGTGCGACCGCGTGCGTAACGCCGCCGGCGTGAACACCGTGGCGCTGTCCGGCGGGACGTGGCAGAACGTCCTGCTGTTGGAGCGAACCCGGCATGAGCTCGAGAGCCGAGGGTTCGAAGTGCTCGTGCACCGGCGCGTGCCTTGCAACGACGGGGGGCTGTCTCTCGGTCAAGCGGCCATCGCCGCGGCGAGGACCGCTCGTTAGTTCACTTGGTCAGGTGCTTGCCCAGGTCGAGGAGTGCGGCAACGCCCGGTCCCCCCGAAGCCACGTCGATCGGAGCTTCTCCCCGACGGTCTGCCTCCGCGATGCCGGGGTCCTCGGGGACGCGCCAGATCTCGTGGCCCTCGAACGCCACTCGTACCTCATCGAACTCTTCGTCGCTGCGGATCCGGTTGGCGACGACGATCACGCGCGCCTTGTCGGTGGCGATGTTCGCGGCGCGCCGGCCCACCTCGATGGACTTGGCGCTTGGCTCCGCGATGACGAGCACGACGTCGGCTTGACCCGCGTTCATACGCAGGAGCGTGCCGATGCCGGCTTCCAGGTCTGCGATGACGTACTGGTCGTTCTGGGTTAGCTCCCCGAGCAACTGCTCGGGCGACAGCCCACATCATGGGCAGCCGGGATCGGCGCGGTCGATGCGAGACACGACCACGAGCCGCACCTTGTCCGGAGCGTCCGTTCCGAACTTCTCGACCACGCCGCCGATGGTGGGTTCGTGTCCGACCGTTCCCTCTTCGAGGGCCTGCCGGGCGGCGACCAGGAGGTCGGTTGCTTCGGGACCTACCCCGAGCGAGATGCCGAGCATGGGGTTGGTGTCGCAGTCCAGTCCCACGACCGTGCGTCCCCGGCGCGCCAGCGAGCGCGCGAGGGTGCCCGAGATGGTCGTCTTTCCCGAACCACCTTTCCCGGCGACCGCGATCTTCATGGGCGCATCTTCGCAGCTTTTCGATCTTCGAGGTGCGATGCGAGCATCTCCAGCCGCTCTACCGATCGCGAGGAGGGGGCGTAGTCCAACAGCGCCACGCCGCACCGGTCTGCGTCGCGCACCACGGACTCGAGGGGCAGCGAGCACACCAGAGGCTCGCCGATCCGTTTCTCGATGATGTCTTCGTCACCCTTGCGGACCTTGTTACCGATGAAGAGGATGGATACGTCGCGGCGGGAACGCGCGATGCGAGCGATGCGCCGGGCGGTGAGCGCGGACTGCCACGTCGGTTCGACGACCACCAGGATCAGATCGGCGTAGGGCGCCCAGTTGAAAGCGGTCTGCCGCGGCCCGGCCGGTAGGTCGCCGATGATCGTCCAGTCCTCGAGGACCTCCTCGCCGGCCAGCCGGTGGATAACCTGATGGAACGCGTTGAGCGAACCCATGATCGGTCTCATGCCGGTGGTTCCGGACTTGCCGAACTGCAGGAGGCGCACCCCGTCGGGGGCCTCGAGGCTGAAGCGGCGTATCGCGGTCGCCGGCCCGATGCCCTTCTTGAGGCGCCAGCGGCCCTTGTCGTCCTGCTCGGCAGCGTCGAGCAGGAGCGCGTCGGTGCGTGGACCGAGGCCCAGGCTGATCGCCAGACCGGGAAGCGTGTCGGAGTCCAGGGCCGCCACCCGATGTCCGCGCCGGGCCAGCATCCGGGCCAGGGTGCCGGCGACGACCGACTTCCCCGACCCCCCCTTGCCGGCCACCGCGATGCGCATCGCTCAAAGATACGTGGCGAACCCTCGCCCCCAGCCCGAGCGCTGCGCGATGATGTATGTCTTGGTCATATAGCTCCGGAGGGCTTTTCATGTGCTTGGGGATCCCGGGTCAGGTGGTCGACCTCGTCGATGCCGGGACCCACACCGCTACCGTCGACGTGGGCGGCGTTCGACGCAACGTGAACATCGGGCTTCTTGCGGGGACCGACGACGACGTCGAGCTGGGTGACTGGGTCCTCATCCACGTCGGTTTCGCGCTCTCCAAGATCGACGAGGCCGAGGCGCAGTCGACCATCACTTTCCTCGAGGGTCTCGGCGAGGCGTACGAGGACGAGCTACAGCAGCTCAAGGAGAGCGAGGGCGCGTGACGGAGCCGCCCGTCTGCGCGGTCATCGACGGCTGCCTGGTGTGCGGCGACGTCGCCGTGCCGGTCACGGTGGTGGCCGGCGGGGAACCGGACGCTATCTGCGCCGATGACCACGGCACTCAGGGGTCGGTCGGGGTCGAGCTCGTCGCGCCGGTGAGCGCCGGCGATCGCCTTCTCGTCCATGGGGGAGTAGCGATCGCGCGACTCGAGGAGGCGACTTGAAGTACGTCGACGAATTCCGCGATGCCGACCTGGCGCGCTCGCTGAGCACCCAGATCGCCGCGCTGGCCGAGCCGGGTCGGCACTACAAGATCATGGAGGTGTGTGGGGGCCACACGCACACGATCTACAAGCACGGGATCGAGGATCACCTTCCCGAGACGGTCGAGCTCGTGCACGGCCCCGGCTGCCCCGTATGCGTGATCCCGATGGGCCGCGTCGACGATGGGATCGCGATCGCCCGCCGGCCGGAGGTCATCTTCACGTGCTTCGGCGACATGATGCGCGTCCCCGGGGGCGACGGCAGCCTGATGGACGCGAAGGCTCGGGGGGCCGATGTCCGGTTCGTCTACTCGCCCCTCGACGCGTTGAACATCGCCCGAAAGAACCCGGACCGCGAGATCGTTTTCTACGCGATCGGTTTCGAGACCACCGCGCCGTCGACCGCGCTCACACTCATGCGCGCAGCCCGGGAAGGGATCAAGAACTTCTCGGTGATGTGCAACCACGTCACTATCGTGCCTCCACTGATGGCTCTCCTCGAATCCCCCGACCTGCGGCTCGATGCCTTCATCGGTCCGGGCCACGTGTCCACGGTCGTCGGTTGCCGGCCCTACGAGTTCATCACCGCCGACTACGGTCAGCCCGTCGTTGTGGCGGGATTCGAACCACTGGACCTCCTGCAATCCGTCTACATGATCATGCAGCAGCTCGCCGATGGTCGATCCGAGGTCGAGAACCAGTACGCGCGCGTCGTGACGTGGGAAGGCAACGCGCGTGCTCTCGAGGTCATGCAGGAGGTCTTCGAGCTCCGGCCCTACTTCGAGTGGCGAGGTCTGGGCTTCATCTCACAGAGCGCGCTCAAACTCTCCGACGCCTACGCGGATTGGGATGCCGAGTTGCGCTTCGACGTACCCGGCGTGCGGGTGGCGGACCCGAAGGCGTGCCAGTGCGGCGAAGTGCTCAAGGGCGTGATCAAACCGTGGGAGTGCAAGGTGTTCGGGACCGCGTGCACCCCCGAGACGCCGATCGGGACCTGCATGGTGTCCTCTGAAGGTGCCTGCGCCGCGTACTACAACTTTGGGCGTTACGCGCGCTCGAAGGAACGAACGCGCACCTGATGGCCGACCTCGAGGCCGAGGTCCTCGGACGGATCAAGCGTCAGCGTTCGCTGCGGCCTCGCTGGCGCGAGGACTTCATAACGATGGCGCACGGCGCCGGGGGCAAGGCTACGAACACCCTGGTGGAGGGCCTGTTCGTCCCCGCCTTCCCGAGCGAGACCCTGACGGACCTGGCCGACGCCGCCGTCCTCGACATCGAGGGGGCCGCGCTCGCCATGACCACCGACGCCTTCGTGGTCAAACCCCTGCGCTTCCCTGGGGGATCGATCGGAGAGCTCGCCGTCAACGGGACCGTGAACGACCTGGCGGCCGGCGGAGCTCGCCCCGTAGCGCTCACCGCCGCTTTCATCCTCGAGGAAGGACTCGACTCCGGCACACTGGTGGCGGAGGTCCAGGCCATGGCCGACGCGGCTCGAGCCGCCGGCGTGAACGTCGCAGCTGGGGACACGAAGGTCGTCGAGCGCGGCAAGGCCGACGGCATGTACATCGTCACTACCGGTCTGGGTGTGCGCGACGCGCAGGTACGTCTTTCGCCCCAGCGGGTCCGCCCTGGCGACCAGATCCTCTGTTCCGGCTTCGTCGGGGACCACGGGACGGCGATCATGCTGGCGCGTGGTGAGCTCGAGCTGGACGCGGACATCGTTTCGGACACCGCTCCGTTGACCGAAGCCGCGCAAGCGCTGTTGCGGACCGGGGGCGAGGGGGTGCACGCGATGCGCGATCCGACGCGCGGGGGAGTCGCGACCGTGCTCAACGAGATCGCGGCAGGCGCGGGCGTGGGCGTGGTGCTCGACGAGGGGTCGGTTCCCGTGCGACCCACGGTCACCGGCGCGTGCGAGATCCTCGGCATCGATCCCATGTACGTCGCAAACGAAGGCGTGCTTCTTGCCTTCGTGGCCCCGGAGGTGGCCGACGACGCGCTAGCGTCGCTCCTTGCGACACCGGCCGGCCGGGACGCCGCCGTGATCGGCGAGGTCGACGAGGAACCCGCCGGCATGGTGCTCGTTCGGACCGCTTTCGGAGGAACCCGCATCATGGACATGTTGATCGGGGACCCACTGCCGCGTATCTGTTGACCGGCATGTCTATCCAGCTCGTCGACGAGGGCTACGCGCGGCGGGACGCGGTCGTCTCCTCCTTCTTCCGGCAGGAGGCAGCCGCCCTCGCGGACGTGTGCCGCGTGCTGGCGGGTCGCTTCGCGCGCGGGGGCCGGATCCTGGCGTTCGGAACCGGCGCCGCGGCTACGGACGCGCAACATGTGTCCGTCGAGTTCGTTCATCCGGTGATCGTCGGCAAGAAGGCATTGCCGGCCCTGGCGCTTCCGAACGATATCGCCACTCAGTCGGGGCCGAACGCGCAGGACCCGGCGGGAGCCTTCGCCCGGCAACTCGCCGTCATCGGGCGGCCAGATGACATCGCTATGGGGATGGTGCACGGCGGCCGCGCTGACGGAAGCGAAGCCGTGCGCGCGGCCTTGAAGGAGGGCGCCGCGATCGGGATGGCCACCCTGTCCCTCGGCGGCATCGACGGTCCGCCCGAAAGCGACTACTCGTTCGCGGTCGACGCGGACGATCCGTTCATCGTCCAGGAGGTGCACGAGACCCTGTACCACGTCGTCTGGGAGCTGGTGCACGTCTTCTTCGAGCACAAGGGTCTGCTGGCGGACCGCCGGGCCGAGCGGTCCCACGACACCGGCGGGTCGGGCTGGCTCTATCCGTTCCTCGCCGAAGCCGAGAACGACGTCCGGTCGGTCCTCGACGAGGTCGGCGCATCGATCGTGCAGAAGGCTGACGACGTGAACGCGCTGCGCGCTCGATCGAAGGACGCGCCCGGGTTGCTGGAGACCGCTCGGTTGATCGCGGAGCGGGTCCGCGCGGGGGGCCAGGTCCTCGCCTTGGGGAACGGCGGGTCGGCCACCGATGCTCAGGATCTGGTCGGGGACCTCATGGCGCCCCCACCCGGCCTCGCCCCCATCCCTGCGCTGGCGCTCACGAACGACGCGGCGGTCGTGACCGCGGTGAGTAATGACGTGGGGTTCGACAACGTCTTCGCGCGCCAGGTCATCGCGCACGGCAGTGAAGGCGACATCGCGATCGCCATCTCCACCAGCGGGTCGTCGCGCAACGTGGTCGTAGCGATGGAGGAGGCCAGGCGACGTGGACTGCTCACGGTCGCGCTGGCCGGCTACGGCGGCGGCCGCCTGGCCGAACTATGCGACCGGGCCCATGTCGTAGACGCGGACTACATCCCACGCATCCAGGAAGCCCAAGCCACGCAGTACCACCTGCTCCGGCGCCTACTGGGTTAGCGACGATCGCCGGCGCGCAGCCGGCGGCTCACGTCTGGGCCCGGTGCCCGATCACGTGGCTCAGACGCTTGCAGCCGGGACAGCCGGTGACGAACGCGTCCGTGTGCAGGGCCTCCTCGGTGCTTTCGGGCGCGGCGCGGCCGGACTCGTCGGCCAGGCGTTGCCACAGCGGGGTGTGTTCCTCGGTCGTGTAGGGGGCGGGGGAGCCGCACCAGGGACAGAACTGGGGCCGGTCGATCTCGCCGGGACCCGGATCGCTCATGCCTGACGATCGCTGCCCGCCAGTCGTTCGGCTTTCTCCGCCAGTGGTCCCAGCGCTGCATCGATCTCCTTCAAGGTCTCGTTGATCCGCACCACGGAAGGACCTATCGGCGATGTCTGCGACTCCACCGCACGAACACCGAAGGCGATCTTGCCGAGATACCTGGAGACGTTGTCCAGCCGCTTGGTGACGGCGATGATGTAGATGGCCAGCACCGCCACGACGAGCACGATCTCGACGACGGTCAGGATCACCAGAGCGGTCGTCACGACCGCACCTTTTCTGCGAGGAAAGCGTCGTGCTTCAGCGCCTCGGCCTTGAGTGCCTCGAGCTCCTCGGCCGTCTCGTTCAACAACCAGGTCGTTGCCGTGTTCCGGGCGACGCTGGTCGCGGTCTCCCACAGGGTCATCACGCTGCGCTCGACCTTCTTGACCGTGTTCAGCAGGGTCTGGAGCAGGACCACGACGACGACCGCGACCACGAGGCCGACCGCCAGCGTTATCCACCAGATGGTCTGCACGTCCGACGGCAAGGCGGCGAGGGTCATCCGTTGAGCTCGGGGTCGGTCATCGGTTCCCTCTGCAGCGAGTGATGTAGCGGACCCTTGTCACCGTCGGGCCCGTCGCCCTCGAGCTTGAGGTCGTTCTCCGGGTAGTGGGCCACGGGTTCGAGGGCCTCGCTCGGCGGCGGGTCGTCGCCCCCTCCGAGCGCGCTGCGCGCGGTGGCTGCGCCGACCAGGATGCCCGCCGCGACCTCGTTGGTGGCTGCGATCTTCCACAGGGCTTCGGTCCGTTGCTGGGTCAGCCGCAGGGCGCGGGTGGCGTCGTCGGCCACGTCGGCGATCTTCCGGGCCGTGAGGATGATGGTGAGCACGACGGCCACGACCACTGCTACGAGGACGAACCCGATCGCGTAGCCGATCCACCACCCCGACAAGTCGCTTGCGGCGACAACCACCGAAACGCTCCTCCTGCTCTGGCTAGGTGCGCAAAGCATACACAGGGGCGACGAGGCTGGCCCCTGGGGCGGCGGCCGGGTTAGGGTATGTGCACTCCGCACCTAGACCTCGGGGAGAGATGGCTTCTAGAACCGATGCGCCGACGCCGGCCGCCCGGCTGCTCGACATCCTCGGGCCGGTCGACCGCTTCCATGACCGCGAGCACCTCGGGGACTTCGGGATGCCCACCCGTGCATACATGGAGGACATGCTGGCGCCGGTCGCGAAGGCCGGTCTGGGCAGCCGGCTGGGCCCCCTCGAGAAGGTCCACGCCTTCTGGTTCGCGGGCATGAGTTGCGACGGCTGCACGGTCTCGGTCACCGGCGCGCAGGCCCCCTCGGTCGAGAGCCTCGTGCTCGGAGCGCATCCCGGGCTGCCGCGCGTGGTGTTGCACCATCCCGTGGTCAACGTCGAGTCGGGGCCCAACTACATGCGGGCACACGAGATGGCGATCACCGGCGAGCTCGACGGCCCGTACGTCATCATCCTCGAGGGCTCGATCAGCGACGAGACCAAGGCGCTCGAGACCGGCGGGTACTGGTCCGGGCAGGGCGAGGAACCGTGGGGGCCGGACGGCGAGATGCGCACGGTGTCGACCGACGAGTGGATCGCACGGCTGGCCCCCGGTGCCGCGGCGTCCTTCGCCATCGGGACGTGCGCCACGTGGGGCGGGGTCCCCGCGGCTCACGGCAACCCCACCGGGTCGATGAGCCTCATGGACTTCCTCGGACAGGACTACCGCAGCGCGTTCGGCGTGCCGGTCGTCAACGTCCCGGGATGCGCGCCGATCGGGGACAACTTCACCGAGACGGTGGCGGCGATCCTCTATTTCCTTCAGGGGTTCGGGCCCTTGCCCGAGTTCGACGAGCTGGGCCGTCCCGCCTGGCTCTTCGGCGAGACCGTCCACCGTCACTGCGTCCGCGGGGCGTACTACGAAGAAGGGTCTTTCGCCGAGGAGTTCGGCGACCCAGAGTGCCTGGTCGAGATCGGTTGCTGGGGGCCGGTCGTCAACTGCAACATCACGTCGCGTGGCGCGATCAACCACGTTGGGGGCTGCATGAACTCGGGTGGCGCGTGCATCGGGTGCACGATGCCCGGCTTCCCCGACAAGTTCACGCCGTTCTACAAACGTCCGCCCGGCTCGAAGGTCTCGACGGCCGCGTCGCGGTTGTTGGGCAGCGTGATCCGCCCGCTGAGGCGTTTCACGAACGACAACCTCAACCGCGAGGTGCGGTGGGACATCCACAAGGACGTTCCCACCGGCTGGGCGCGCGAGCGTACGGAGCCCACCGCGGTGTCCGGCGTGGGGCACAAGTTCTACGACCTCATACGCCGCTCGGACGATACCGGCAAGAACAAGGGCAACGTCTGGGGAAAGCGGGACGAGTGGACCGAAGACGGTGACCCCCAGAAGGAAGAGGACCTCGCCGCGACGGCCCGGCCCGGTGGCCCCGCAAGCGATACCGACAGAGAGGCGTAGCCCATGTGTTTCAAGAACCTCCCGATCGAGTTCGATGCGGCGGGTCGCGCCCAGCTGAAGGAGGGGGTCAGAGACCCGTACTCGACTGCCACCGCCATTCCCTACGTCGACAAGACCGACGAAGAACGCGAATCCGAGATCCAGCAGCTGATGGCGGCCAACGGGCATATCAAGGACATCAACATGGACCCGGTGACGCGCGTCGCCGGCGCCCTCGCGGTGAACGTGACCGCGGATCTGAAGTCCGGTCGCTACCTGGATGCGCGCGCGCAGGCCACCCTCTTCCGTGGGTACGAGGTCATCCTGATGGGACGCGACCCACGCGATGCCATATTCGTCTCGTCGCGCGCCTGCGGTGTGTGCGGAGGTGTGCACGCGCATGCTTCTGCGTACGCGATCGAGATGGCGATGGGACTGACGCCTCCGCCCCTGGGCACGGTCGTGCGCAACATGCAGGAAGCCGCGGAGATGGGCTACGACAACCCGCTGCACCTCTACCTCCTCGCCGGCCCGGACTACTCCGAGGCGGTGATCCGCCAGGTCAACCCGGAGCTGTGGCCCTTGGCGGAGAAGTGGAAGTGCCACAAGGAGAAGTTCCATGGCTTCAAGACGATGGCCGACATCATGACGGCGCTGAACCCGCTGACCGGCGCCCTCTATCGCGAGGGTCTCGAGTTCACCCGGCTGTCGCGCGAGATGTTCGTCATCCTCGCCGGTAAGTACCCGCACCCACAGACCGTCGTCCCCGGCGGGGTGTCGTCGACGGTGTCGTTGCAGACCCTGAACGAGTACCACTCGAAGCTGGGACGCATCTTCGACTACGCGCAGCGCATGATGGCTGTCTGGGATGACCTCGCCGATTTCTTCTTCGAGGCGGACGATCGTTACCGGCAGGTCGGAGCGCGGCCGATGAACGTGGTCGACCCCGGCTACTGGGACGATCCGGAGGCGTACGACGCGACCTACGAGAACTGCAACGAATGGGGCGACAAGCGGTGGTCGACGCCGGGTGTCGTCATCGACGGGGAACTGGTGACCACGCGGCTCACGGACATCAACACCGGCTGGGAAGAGTTCGTGGAGCACTCGTACTACGAGGACTGGGCCGGCGATCGTTACCCGGACGACTCCCTCGGGAACCCGCTGAGCCCCTACCACCCGTGGAACAAGCGGACGTTGCCCAAGCCCACGGGCAAGAACTGGAAGGACAAGTACACGTGGGCGTGCGCGCCGCGCTGGGACAGGGTGTCGGTGGAGGCCGGCGCCTACGCTCGACTGCAGATGACGGCGCTCGCGCAGAAGCTTCCCGAGAACGACTTCATCGAAGCAACCGGGCACAGCATCCGCATGAACATCCCCAAGGGTCTGACCCCCGAGGCAGAGGTCGAATGGCACATCCCGGAGACGTGGAACGCGCTCGAACGCAACCGAGGCCGGGCGTACCATTACCTCTTCTCACAGCTCGTGGGTCTCGCCAACCTGATGAAGGCGTACGACCTGTTCAAGACGGGCGAGCGGCGAGTCGCCGCGGTTCCTCCGGAGGAGCTCGACAAACACATCCCCAAGGACGAGCGACGGAGCGTCGGATGGTGGGGCGCCGGACGTGGCTGGTTGACGCATCACCTCGTCATGGACCAGGGCAAGATCATGAACTACCAGATCTGCACCCCCTCCACGATCAACGCATCACCGCGCGACCCGTGGGACCAGCCGGGCCCTTACGAGCAGGCGGTCATGAACACGCCGATCATCGAGGACACGTCCGACCCCTCCAAGTTCACCTCGATCGACATGTTGCGGGCCATCCGCAGCTTCGACCCGTGCATGCCGTGCACCACGCACGTGCACACCGGTCACGGTACCGTGGTGCGCGAGGTCAACACCTGCTCCTGCGGGGTCGACTAGCCTTTCTTCGCGCGGCCCCCGTACCGGCGGTTGTGTAGCGTCGCGTTCGACATGGATCCCGTGACCGTCCTCATCGGTGGCATCGGCCAGCTCTATCAGGGTGACCTCGACCTGGGACGCCTCGCGGCCGAGCGTCTCTCCGGCGAGGACCTCGGCCGGGGGATCGCCGTCGAGGACCTGCACTACGGCGCCGTGGCCGTCGCCCAACGGCTCGACGAGCTGCACCCGGAGGCGTTCATCATCGTCGGTGCCACCGAGCGCGGTCGCGAACCCGGGACGGTGGAGCGGCGATCCATCCAGCCGATCGCCCCCGCGGCCGCCGAGGTCCAGCGCGCGGTCGAGGACGCCGTCACCGGCTACGTCACCGTCGATCTCGTAACGACCGTCGCGGCGGGGTTCGGGTCGCTTCCCGCGCGCACGATCTGCATCGAGGTCGAGCCCGCGGTCACCGGATCTTCAGAGCACCTCTCGCCGGCGGTCGCGGGGGCCCTCGATCGCGCCCTCCAGCTCGTCCGGGCGGAGGCCCGGAGGACGCCGCTGTTGCTCCTCGCCGACCGGCTGCGGAGTCTCGGCACCGAGGAGCGACTGGAGCCCTCGCCGGCCCTCGACGCCCTGCGAGGACTGCTCGCCGAGCTACACGCCTACGAGAACGAGGGCCGTTGGGGCGCGACCTTCGCTTTGCGCGACATGCTGAAGCAGAAGATCTCGGAGGGCGAGACCAGCCTCGGCATGGACCATCTCGATTGGGGATTGTGGTGGGCTCTCGTGGAGGAGCTCGACCGGCTCCAGCGGCTCGAAGCGGAGGTCCCTTAGCCGGCCGTCCGCCGCTCAGGATGATCCGGGGCGGGGACCCGGTCTTCGTCTGAGGCCACGCGTCGTTCCGGTGCCCCCGCGCCCGAACAGGCCGCGGTCGCGAGGATGGCGATCGCGTATCGCCGTCTCGCCGGGATCATCCGGTCACACTTCGAGTATCCCGAGGTGTTGCGGACGTACGGCGATGCGCCGGTCCGCGTCGGTCACGATGATCAGGGCCCCGTCCAGGACCGAACCGGCCGCGCGGCCGGAGATCTCGACCCCTCCCGGACCGAGGGGGATCATCCGGGCGCGGACCTGGGAGCCGATCGTCTCGCAATGCTCGAGGTAGTCGGCGAGCACATCTTGGGGATCGCTTTGGAGGCGCGCCTCGATCGCCTCGACGACCGTGGCTATCGTAGCGGCGGGAGCGGGACCAGCCTCCTCGATCAGCGCTTTGATGACCGCCCAGTCCACGCCCTGGGGACCGAGCTCGGCGTGCACGCCTATCGCGGCCGCGCGCGCACCACGGTCGAGCACCTGGTCCGGCCAGCGCAGCCCGGAGCCCCCCACCGCGTCCAGCACACCCATGACCGCCACGGAGTAGAGCCAGCCCTCGCGCTCCGCGCGAAGTTGGGGACGGACGACGAGCGAGAACGCGGTGCCGGTGCCGGGGATCCTCCATTCGAGCCCGGCCCGGCCGCGCGGCGAGGCCTGATAGTTGGCGGTGACCACGGCGCCGGACGGACCCCCTGCGCGGGCCCAGGCGAGGGCGTCGGCCTCGGTCGAGAGAAGAGCGGGATACCACCGCACGGGTCGCCCGGGCATCGCCTCCTCGACAGCGGCTTCGGTGAGCGCCGCGGTCAGTTCCACGACAGCTCCAGATCACGCGCGCGCGCGAGGCGTTCGAACGAATCTCGCAGCCGCATCCATTGCGGAACGTGGAAGCGCGCCATCGCGCGGGTCACGCCGGCCGCCCACCGCTGCTGCTGGTCGACCGGCTTGTCTTTCAACGCGTCCAGCGCGCTCGCGATCAGCGTCTCCATGATCTGGGGGGGAAGCTCGAGCACGGCTCCGAGCCATGTCTCGGCCAGCTCGATCCCCCCGCCGGAGGCCCGGGTGCCTGCGTCGATCCAGGCGCCCGCCTCGGCCCGGCGTTCCGTCGCGTCCAGGTCGATCCAGCGCTCGAGCTCTTCGCGCGCGCGGGCGGCCTGCTGCGCCGCGTCCTCGGAGGCGAGGACCACGAGGATCTCTCCGGGGCGCCGGCCCAGACGTTGCAAGAGGGCGGCGGCCTGTTGCTCGACGGCACCAGGCCGCGATGACAGGGCGAGTGCCTGTTGCGCCGCAACCCGCGCACGCGGGGCGTCACCCGCGGCTTCATACGCCAGCGCCAGATTCGCCTTGCTCATCGCGAGCTCGGCCGGACGCAGGTTGCGCGGGTGACAACCCGCCGATCTCGAGAAAGTTGCCGCCGCCGCCTTCGCGTCGCCACCGGCGAGCTCCGCCAGGCCGAGGGCGTTGGTCGCGGCCCCCAGCGCGATCGCGTCTCCCGCGCGGTCGGCGCTGGCGACCGAGTCCAGCAGCAGCTCACGCGCGACCTCGACGTCCCCGCGGGCCAGCGCCAGCGACCCCAGCTCCCTCGATGCGGCGGATGCTTGTGCCGGGACCGTGGCCGCATCCAACAGCGCTCGAGCGTCCGTCAACGCGCTCGTGGCGGCGTCGTCCTCGCCCTGCTCGCGACGAGACAGTCCCAGGTTGAACGCGGCGGCGCCTTCTTCGGCTCGCAGGCCGTGGTCCGCGAAGACCTCGCGGGCCGCCTCGAAGCAGATGCACGCTTCCGCCGGGCTCCCCGCCGTCCGCAACAGGGCCCCCAGAGCGTTCGTGGCCTTCGCGTGCTCGACCGCCATCGTCTCCGGATGGAACAGGCTCACCGCCGCGCGCAACGCCGTCTCCGCCCGGTCGAGCTCTCCTGCGTTGGTCAGAAGAACCCCGAGGTGGAACTGCGCGGTTGCGTGCTGGATCGGATAGCGCGCCGGCGGATACCGACCGACCCGCTCCTGTAGCGACCGGAGCGCCTCCTCTTGGGTTTCCACGGGGATGCCATCCTAGGACCATGAGAGTGCTTGTCGCGGGCGTCGGAAACGTACTGCGAGCCGACGATGGCTTCGGGGTCGCGGTCGTCGACCGCCTCGAGGAGGGGACCGTTCCCGACGAGGTCGAGATCATGGATGTCGGCATCGGGGGGATCCACCTCGTTCAGGTCCTCATGGAACACGTCGACGGGCTGGTGATCGCCGACGCGCTGCGTATGGGCCGCGCGCCGGGGACGGTCCTCGTGTTGAAGCCCGAGGTGCGCGACGTGACCACCCTTGCACCGCAAGAGCAGCGAGACGAGCTCGCCGACATGCATTACGCGACGCCCGAGCGCGCCCTGATGCTGGCCCGCGGGCTGTCCGTTCTGCCGGACCGGACGTGGCTCGTCGGTTGCGAGCCGGTCGACGTGGGGTCCTGGAGTCAGGGGCTCACCGGGCCGGTCGCGCAAGCGGTGGACGTTGCGGCCGATGAGGTCCGGCGGATCGTGCGCGCGCTGGGTGTGGCGTGGTAGATGTCAGCTCGACGTGCTGCGTTCCTCCGTCACCCGCATCAGGTAGTCGACGAGAGTGTCGTTGGGCTCCTTCACGCCGTGCTTTTTGTCCAGATGGGTGAGAAGCTTGGCCTTGAACTCATCGAGGTCGTCTGCTTTGACGTGCCCGCGACATGACGCGGCCCCCGCGTCCTTGCAGTACATCTCGTGGGTCATGAGGACGCCGCTCCTTTCCTTTCGAGAACCGCGGCGAGCTGGTCGCGCACACCGGAGAGGTCGGTGTTGATCTCGTCCACGAGCGGCTCGAGTGGTTCGACGCGCTGGGCTATAGCGCGCAATCCCACGTTGACCGTCCCCAGCGTGAACAGCGTCTTACGCAGGAACCACGCGATCGTCACCAGGTAGACGGCAACCGCGGCGAGCACGAGACCGAATCCGATGAGCGTCAGGAGACTGAGGAGGTTCACGGCAACTACCCCAGGATCCGATCCACCGAGCCTACGTAGCCCGCCAGCTTGGGTCCGGCGGACTTCACGAGGTCGCGCGTCTCGATCAACGCGGGGACGGGGGCGAGGTTGGTCGTGATGCCGAGACCGTGGGCCAACACGTCTTCGCTGTAGCGCTTGATCTCGACGATGACCTTCGCCAGGCGTTGCGCCAAGATGACCACCAGCGGGGCGACGACGAAGAACAGGACCACCAGACCGAGCCACCACCACGCCGCTGCAGCCCCCGATGTTGCGTCCAAGCGAGCACCTCCTCGTGAGCCGGCATCCTATATGAACCGGACACCTAGCGGCCTGGGGCCGGCCCTTCGATCTGGAGCAAGGTGGGGCCGGGGGGTGGATGCGGAGCGGCGGCGTCCTCCTCGGTCTCGACCGCGACGAAAGCGGGGAAGTTGTCCCGCAGCGCCTCCTCGATCCCTTCCTGGAGGGTGACCGCCGACGCCGTACACCCTTCGCAGGCCCCCTTCATCCGCAAGCGCACGATGCCCTCGGCGACGCCCAGCACCTCGACCTCTCCGCCGTGTGAGTGGATATAGGGCCGGATCGAGTCCAAGGCGGCCTCGGCCGCGGAGACCTCGTCGACGCCCACGCCGTAGGCGTCGAGCATCCAGGCGAGCTGCGGCTCCGCGCGGAGACGCTCGACCCCTTCGGGGCCCACGACGTCCACGAGGTGTCCTAGAGCCATCCGGTGGATCGCATCGATGCCGTCGAGCAGCTCGAAGACCTGGGTCTTGATCTCGTCGTCGAGATCGTCCAGCCCGGTCACGAGCTCCTCGAGGCGCGCGAGCATCTCCTCGAATCGGTGCACGAGCCAATCGTACGGCTTCCCTAGCTGTGCGGAACATCCACCGGGACTAGACTGGGACGGTGAAGATCGCGGTGTCCGGCAAGGGTGGCTCGGGAAAGACGACAATCTCCGGGACGCTCGCGCGCCTCGCCGGCATGTCCGGTCGCCGCGTCCTCGCGATCGACGCGGACACGAATCCGAACCTGTCGATCAGCCTTGGTCTGGCGCCCGGCGCCGTCGACGACAAGGCCCCGCTCCCTCATGGGCTCATGGAGCACCGAAGGATCGACGGCGAGATGCGCCTGAGTCTCTCGAAGCCCGTCGACGAGGTCACCTCGGAATACGGCGTCGCGGCCCCCGACGGGGTGCAGCTGCTGATGGTGGGCCAGGTCAAGGGCGCCGCCACTGGGTGTATGTGCTCGTCCCATGCCACCGTGCGCGGGCTCCTGCACGACCTTCCGTCGGATGACGGCTCGATCGTGGTGGTTGATGCCGAGGCATCTCCCGAACACCTCAGCCGGGCGACGGTCGAGGCGGTGGACCTGCAGCTCATCGTCGCCGAGCCGTACTTCAAGTCGCTCGAGACGGCGCGGCGCTATGCAAAGCTCGGCCACGACCTGGGTATCTCGAACGTGCGCGTCGTCGCGAACAAGGTTCGGAACCACGAGGATGGGGACGCGATCGCCGCCTTCTGCGACACTCATGGGATGGAGCTCACGGCGGTCGTGCCGTTCGATGAATCTCTGGGACGCGCCGAGCGCGCGGGGGTGGCGCCGGTGGACTTCGATCCCGGAGGGCCGTCCGTGACGGCGATCAAAGCGATAATGGCCGGCCTTCTGAGCAACGGCGCGCGCCGGTGACGGAAAGCCTGCACGCGCCCAAGTCCGATGCGCTGCGCGCGCTGTTCTGGCGCGACGAGATCCTCCAGGTCATGTTCTGGATCAAGGGGGAGGGGTTCGGCGACGACGTCGACCCGGTCCTTCTCGAACGATTCCTCGGGGTCGACGCCAGCGTCGGCGTGCTCTATCTGGACCGTCTCGTGGATGACGGTCTCCTCGCCCGCACGGACGGGGGCCGCTACGGACTGACCGAGGACGGCCGGGCCCATGGCGCCCGGGTCTTCGCCGACGAGTTCGCGGACCTGACCCGGCCGGGGCACGGGGAGTGTGGGCCCGAGTGCTGGTGTCATGCATCGCCCGAGGAAGCCGAGGCCTGCGCGCACGAGCGCCTGGGCGAGGTACACGACCACTAGCGGTGGTGGGATGACACGCGCTCGCGACGACGAGCCCCAGGGGGGGCTCCCGAAGAACTTCCTGCGACCCTGCCTTCTGCTTCTCGTTGGCGAGCGGCCGTCGCACGGGTACGACCTGCTCGAGCGGTTGAGCGCTCTGGGCGTGAAGCGGATCGATCCGGGTGGGCTCTACCGCGCGTTGCGCGCCATGGAACAAGAGGGCCTCATGGGCTCCTCATGGGAGGCCTCCGAG
>JALZJQ010000145.1 GCA_030859685.1 Actinomycetota bacterium
GGCACGGGAGAAGGGTTCGACGATGGATTGAAAGCCGCGCTCTTCGCCTTTTCGGGGACCGAGAACCTGGAAGAGCGGTGGAGCGACGACGCGAAGATCGAGCGTGAGGTGCTCGAACACCTGAGATCCCTAGCAGGGGGTCGACGCTCGCTCGATTAGAGGTTGCGGGCTCTCTCCGACGCGATGTCGTAGATCCTCTTCAATGGAAGTCCCGACTTCCGGGCTGCCTCTGCGCAATCCTCGTACTCGGGAGCGATCGTGAGTACCTCGCTGCCACGGTGGCCGCGCTTGACTCGCACCCGGAAGCCTTCGACCTCCACTTCAACGGAATCACGATCGAGAACGTCCCGGTCGACCGGACGTATCCGGATGCCTAGTGTGGTCGTCTCCTTGAAGAGGATCTCGGTCATCCGATCCTTGTCCGGCGTCTCCACGAGGATCGAAAGCGTGATCGCGGGTCGTCCCTTCTTCATCACGATGGGTGTCGTCCACGCATCTCGGGCCCCGGCGTTCAGCAACGACTCGATCACGTAGGGGATCAGTTCCGGATTGAGATCGTCGAGATTGGTCTCGAGCAACAGCGTGCCGCTCGCGGATGTCTTTGACGTGGGTTCTCCGATGAGGACCCTCAGGACGTTCGGCCACCGGAGATCTCTGTGCCCCGCACCGTAGCCCGTGGCCTCGATCTTCATGGCGGGAAGCTCGCCGAACGAAGCGCCGGCGGCCGCCAGGAGGGCTGCTCCCGTCGGGGTGACCAGTTCCTCGGTGCCCTTGCCTACCAGCGACGCGCCCGCGTTCTGAAGGATCTCGGTGACGGCGGGGGCCGGTAGAGGCAACTCGCCGTGCGCGGTGTTCACCGTTCCGGTTCCGGTCGCTATCGCCGACGTGAACACGGTCAAGGGAGCTAGGTGGTTGAGCGCGGCGGAGACTCCCACGATGTCGACCATCGCGTCGGTCGTCCCTACCTCGTGGAAGTGGACCTCTTCGAATGCTCGTCCGTGGATGCGTCCCTCCGCGCGCGCGAGGACCTCGAGGGTCGCAAGCGCGCGGTCCCGTACTCCTTCGAGCAGTGGGGCGGACTCCAACAGCGACTTCATGGCGCGGTACGTGCGTGGGCTTTCGGTTCGATCAATCGAGACCGAGGCACGCGTTGCCCGGATCCCCCCCTTGGTAGTGCCGGCGATCTCGAGAGACCAGTTGGGCAGGTCCAGCGCGTCGAGACTCGATCGGACGACCTCTTCGGGCACACCCGCGTCGAGCAGAGCACCAAGGATCATGTCGCCCGAAGCCCCAGAGGGGCAGTCGAAGTAGAGGATCGTCATCGTGACTGCCGGCGAAGGGCGCGCAAGGCGAACATCGCCGCGCCGAAACCGTTGTCGATGTTGACCACCGCCACGCCGACGGCACAGGAATTGA
Organism: Actinomycetota bacterium; assembly: GCA_030859685.1. Taxonomy (GTDB): domain Bacteria; phylum Actinomycetota; class CADDZG01; order CADDZG01; family WHSQ01; genus JACCXF01. The sequence continues at coordinate 1,417 of JALZJQ010000145.1, forward strand.
GCATCGTTAGGAGCGCGGCGAGCCCATCGAAAGCCGCTCCGTAACCGACACTGGTCGGAACGGCGACGACCGGGGCTGCGACCATCCCGCCGATGAGGCTGGGCAGGGCCCCGTCCATCCCGGCCACCACGATGACCACGTCCGCCGTCCTCAGCTCGTCTTGAACCGCGAGCACCCGGTGTACGCCGGCGACGCCGACATCCGTCACGCGTACGATGGTTGCTCCCAATGCCTGCGCGGTGACGGCGGCTTCCTCGGCTACCGGCAGGTCGGACGTCCCTGCGGTAACGACCGCGACCGTGCCGAGAGGATGCTCGACCTCGCGTGACGGGCGGATCACGACCAGCCGGGCCGGTTCGTGGTGACGCGCGTCCGGGAACGCCGCGAGCAAAGCTGTGGCCGTTTGGTCGGGTACCCGCGTGGCGAGGATGGGGGCATTCGAATGCTCCGTCAGCCGCGCAGCGATGGCCACCACCTGGTCGGCGGTCTTGCCTTCGGCATAGATCGCCTCGGCGAAGCCCTGGCGCAGCTCTCGGTGGGTGTCGACGCGCGCGAACCCGAGATCCTCGACCGGGACTCGCTGTAGCAGAGCGAGGGCGTCCTCGAGCGAGGTCGTCCCCTCCTCCATGGCCGTGAGCAGGTCTTTTACCTCTTCGGGGCGCATACCCCAGTGTAGGATGCCGAATCGTGCCCGACTTGACCACTGACCAACTGACCCTGGCGCTCGCCATAGTGGCGGCCATCGCCCTTCTCTGCGTTCTGTTCGTGCTGCTGCTTGCAGCCAGATTGCGGAAGGCGCGGCGTGAGTACATGTCGCTACGGGGCGAAGATGGCGAGGAGCGGGACATCCTCAGCGCGATGGGGCGGACGATCAAGCGTGTGCAGACCCTCGACGGGAGGATCGCGGAGCTGTCGGCAGCCCACAAAGCTCATACGGCGCTCAGCCGACGCTCGATGCAGAAGTTCGCGCTGGTCCGTTACGACGCGTTCGAGGACATGGGGGGCCAACTGTCGTTCTCGGCAGCGGTACTCGACGATCACGGTGACGGGATCGTGATCACTTCGATCAATGGCCGGACCGAAACCCGCACCTACGCGAAACCCATCAAGGAACGGCAGTCAGAGCACAATCTGTCCGACGAAGAGCGCGAGGCGATCGAAGCCGCTTCCTCTGGGACGGGACGGGGGGAAGCTCTGCCGGCTCCCAGTCGCTCCCGCTGAACCGAGGGCTACATGATCGACCTCAAGCAGCTTCGTGAGGATCCCGACGCGTTCCGCGCCGCCTACGCGCGCCGTGGCGGCGTCGACGGACTCGATCGTGTCATCGAGCTCGCCGCTCACCATAGGGAATCACTCGCAGAAGTAGAGGGGATGCGCGCGGAGCACAACCGCGCATCGAAGGCCATCGGCCTAGCGTCTGCCGACGACCGTCCGGCCGCCATCGGGGCCGCCAAGAGTCTGGCCGACCGGATCAAGGAGTTGGAACCCCAGCTCGAGCAACTCGCCGGAGACCTCGAGGCCGCGGCCGCGTTCCTTCCCAACCTTCCGCATGAGTCCGTGCCCGAAGGCACGTCCGAAGGCGAGAACGTGGTCGAGCGCGAGGTCGGCGAGCGACGAGACCTCGGTTTCGAACCCCTCGACCATGTCGCTCTGGGCGAGCATCTGGGATTGTTCGACGGCGAACGGGGGGCCAAGACATCGGGCAGCCGTTTCGTCTACCTGACCGGTCCGGGGGTGATCCTCGAGCTGGCGCTGGTGCGGTTCGCGATCGATTTCCTGTTGGAGCGCGGGTTCGAGCCGGTGATCACTCCGGTGCTCGTGCGCCGCCAGGCGATGTACGGAACGGGATTCCTTCCGACCGAGGAGCACGAGTTCTACAAGGTCGAGCGAGACGACCTCTATCTGACCGGGACCTCCGAAGTGGCGCTCGCCTCGATGCGCGCCGACGAGATCCTCTCGAAGGACGAGCTCCCCGTACGTCTCGCCGGTTTCTCATCCTGTTTCCGCCGCGAAGCCGGAAGCTACGGCAAGGACACCAAGGGGCTCGTTCGAATGCACCAGTTCGACAAGGTCGAACAGTTCTCGTTCGCCCATCCGGAGGATTCGTGGGACGAGCTGGCGGCGATCCGCGCGAACCAGGAACGGATCCTGCAGGCGCTGGAGATTCCCTACCGGGTCTTGGTGATGTGTGCTGGGGATCTCGGTGGATCGGCGGCGAAGAAGGTTGATAACGAGGCGTGGTTGCCCGGCGCGCATCGGTATATGGAAGTCACATCCGCGACCAACGCGACGGACTATCAGGCCCGGCGCCTGCAGATCCGCTTCAAGGACGGATCGGGAACCCGGCTGGTGCACACCCTGAACGGCACGGCGTGCGCCGCAGGCCGGATGATCGTTGCCCTGGTCGAGAACCATCAACGAGCCGATGGCAGCGTGTCGATCCCCGAAGCCCTGAGGCCCTACACGGGCTTCGCCGAGATCACCCCCCGCAACTAGAGAGCCGGTTGTCGCAGATCGACGGCTAGGCTGGAACGTGGAGGGCTACGGTAATTGGCAACCGGACGGTCTTGAAAACCGTTGTCCGAAAGGACTTGTGGGTTCGAGTCCCACGCCCTCCGCTCTGTGATGTCGCGGGCCATCGTGGACGGGTGTCGCGGAGCATAG
>JALZJQ010000033.1 GCA_030859685.1 Actinomycetota bacterium
TTCTGAAGCTGCATGAGCTTCATCATGTTCCCCGAGATCTTCAATTTGCCCTGCATGAAAGCCTGCTGCGCGTTCAATTCGGACTTCGTGATCGCCGCCGCCGTCTCGTACGTCTGAGTGAGGGTCGCATCGGCATCCGAGACCTCACCGATCCCTACCTGAGCCTGGCCGCCGTCCAGCGTGAAGTAGTACTTCGTCTCGCCGCCGTCGGGAGCGTCCGTTACCACCTGCTGGAGCTTGACCTGCTGGCTGCCGGCTGCGCTCTTGAACTCATCCGAGGAATTGAGCTTGTCCGTCATCTCGTTGGCCCATTCCTCGGAAAGGAATTTGACTGCCACGTGGCCTCCTTGGGTGAAAGAATCTTCTCCGGGTGCGAGAACATACCTTCCAGGTATGGATTCGACTAATCAGGCGATGCCTACGCCAAGGCAAGCAGCGACGCTGGTCGTCCTCAGGGACGTGGCGGACGACCTCGAGGTTCTCCTTACCGAGCGGCCACGTGGGATGAGATTCATGGGGGGAGCGGTCGTCTTCCCCGGGGGTGCCGTCGCCGAGGCGGACCGCGACCCGCGCTGGGACCGGGCCGCCACCATCTCGGGCGAGGACGCCGCCGCCCTGCTGGGCGATGCGGGATCGCCCTCGGAGGCCCTCGGGTACTTCGTGTGCGCTCTGCGCGAGGCGCGGGAGGAGGTTGGATTCCCGACGGGGGCCACCCCGGTCGAGCGCTCGGCGGCCGATGATCCGGCCCTCTTCCTCGAACGCTCGCTGGAAGCGGGAGCGACGCTGCCCCTGGACCACCTCGTGCCCGCAGGTAGATGGGTGACCCCGCTCGGTTCGCCGGTCCGGTTCGACGCCCGCTTCTTCCTAGTGGCGGCGCCTGAGGGGTGGGAGCCCGACCCCGATCCCAAGGAGGTGGCGGCCTGCTACTGGGCCTCGCCCGCTGCGGCTCTGGCGTCGCTGGCCGCGGGCGACAGCATCATGGCGCCTCCGACCGTCGAGATGCTCCAGCGTTTACATATGCACTCCTCGGTAGACGAGGCGCTGACCTCGATGAGCAACGAGACCGCACAGGAGTCCGGCTCGTTGCTCAGCGCTCGTCTGTCGCCCCTGGTGCAGGTCGTGCTCGCGCCGAATCCGGGACTCATGACGGGGCCGGGAACGAATGCCTACATCGTTGGTGCAGACGTGTCGGTGATCATCGATCCGGCGGTCGGGAGCGACGAGTTCCTCGACACGATCTCGAGGTCGGCCGGCCAGGTGACCCAGATCCTCATCACGCATCGTCACGAGGACCACGTCGGTGGAGCCGCGGCTCTCGCCGCCAGGACGGGAGCCCCCGTACGAGCCTTCGGATCCGACCCTGCCGGTGGGGCGCAGGTCGAACCCCTGAGGGATGGTGACGTCGTGCCGGTATCCCGTGCGGGGACTCTGCGAGCACTTCACACTCCAGGGCACGCATCCGACCATCTGTGCTTCTTCTTCGAGAACCTGGCGAGCCTCTTCGCGGGCGACAACATCCTGGGCGAAGGGACGTCGGTCATAGTTCCGCCCGACGGGAATATGGGCGACTACCTCCAGAGTTTGCGCCGGCTTCGCGCACTCGAGCTCGAGCGGATCTACCCGGGCCATTTCCGCCCGCTCGACGGTGGTGACGAGGTCATCGACGGATATCTCGAGCATCGCGCCGCCCGAGAAGGGGCGATCGCCGGCGCGATCAGGGATGGGGCGGTGACGCTCGAGCGGATCGTGTCACAGGCTTATAGCGATACTCCCGATTACCTTCATGGCATCGCCGTTCATTCGACCCTCGCCCACCTCGAGCTCCTGGAATCCAAGGGCGAGGTAGAACAGGATGGAGGTGTCTGGCGGATGGTTGAGCAATGACCACAGTGACGAAGGGATCGGCCGGGTCGGGCTGACATCGATGCTCTCGAAAGCGCCGGGAGACGCTAACCGGGGTAGCTGGCGATGGACGCTCTATATCGCCGAGCTGACCGCCTGGGGCGCTACCGCGCTCATCTTCGTGATCCTCCATGTCGAGGACCTCTCTTCCACCACCTACCGGCGGGCTCTGCTGCTGACTGTCGTCGTTGCCGCTGCCCTCCCGGTGCTGTTCCGGATCATCCTCCCGCGCGCCCATTCACGCGCGTGGCTTGGATGGGCGGCCATGGCTCTCTCAACGCTGGCTGCGTGTGTCTTCTACGGACTCCTGCGGGCGGAGGTGCCCTCCGCCCAGCTCGTCTTCGTCCCGCTGATCGTTATCGCCGGCCTCGTCGCGGGGTTCCCGGAGGGGGTCTGGGCGGGTCTGCTCGCCTCGGTCGGGTACTGGGTAACGGCTGCGATCGCCGGACGCTGGCCGGACCCCGTGGCGGGGACCGTGAACACGATGCTGTTCCTCTTGTCGGGATCGATCGCCGGGCTACTCGCCAGCGAGATGCGTTCTCACTACAGCGCGGAACAGGAAGAGCATCGCCTCGCCACGGCCGTCCGGCACCGCTTGCTGGCGGTTCTCGATGCCGTCGACGAAGCGATCGTCTTCCGCGACCGGCGCGGGATCACGAGGGTGGTCAATCAGCGGGCGGGTCGGCTCTTCGAGCTCGACCCCGACTCGTACCTGGGGGAACCAACCAACGAGCTGCTGCGCAGCATCGCGCGCAGGACCGAGGATCCCGAAGGGTTCATGGAAGCCTTCCAGGAGCTGCGCGACGACCCTGAAGTGGAGCTTCGCTTGTGGGTCGATCAGATCCTTCCTCACCGCCGCCAGCTACGCCTCTATTCGGGGCCGACCTTCGACGAGAACGGCGCGCTCGTCGGGCGCATCGATGTGTATACGGACATCACAGAGAGCGTCTCTCGCTCCGCCGAGGTCGAACGGCTCTACGAGGAGGCGCGCAGGACCGCTGAAAGTTACCAGCGCGGCCTGCTGCCCGATTCGGTCCCCAGCGTTCCGCGCACGAACTTCGTCTCTCACTACCTTCCCGCTAGTGGGCGCAGAGCCGTGTGTGGAGACTTCTACGACTTCATCCCGCTCAGCGATGGCCGGATGGGTCTCGTGCTCGGCGACGTGTGCGGCATCGGGCCGGGAGCCGCCAGCGATGCTGCCTTCACTCGCTACACGCTGCGTTCACTCGCGAACGACACTCCGGATCCAGAGCAACTCATGAACCGGCTCAACGCGCACATTCAAGGCCATATCGGAAGCGAGAGGTTCGTGCGTATGTTGTTCGCCGCACTCGATCCCGAGCGAGCCGTCATCGAGTACGTGAACGCGGGCCACGTCCCCCCTGTCGTCCACAGGTTCGACACGGGCGAGGTGCAATGGCTGGAAGAAGGGGCGTTACCCCTGGGCATCGAGGAGGATCTCCGCTTCAAGGTTGCGCGTGTGGAGCTTCACCCGGGCGACATGTTGGTCATGTACACCGACGGCGTCACCGAGGCGCCGCGCGCGGGGCGCCCCTTCGGTCAAGGCAAGTTCTCGGACATCGTCGCCGAGTACGGGATCGGAACCCCCGGAGAGTTGGTCCAAGCGATACGCAGGTCGGTGGAAGCGTGGGCGTTCGGCGGAGAGTTGAGGGACGACATCGCCCTGGTCGTGTGCCAGGTTATTCCCGACGCGACGATCGGCGAGCCGACGCGCGAACTGGTGCTTCCGAACGAACCGGCTCGAGTCGCCGAGGTACGCGCGTTCGTTTCGAGCTTCCTCGCCGATCTAAGGGCGCCGATCGAGACCTCACAGGAGCTGCTGCTGGCGGTGAGTGAGGCTGCGGCCAATGCCAGCCGGCACGGGCGCAACACCGGCCCCCGCAGCGAGCTCCGGATCCGGTGCGCGCTGGAGGGCGGCATCGTGCGCGTGATCGTGGCGGACGACGGCCCGGGGTTCGACGCGAGCGAGGTGGGGCGTCCGGATCTCCCGGATCGGTTCTCCTCGGGCGGCCGGGGGGTGTTCCTGATGCACCAGCTGACCGATTCGGTCGACGTCCGGAGCGGGCCCAACGGGACCACCGTCTCCCTTGCCCGTGACGTTTTCGGGGGCCGGCGCCCCCAGAGCCGCACCGGGGTGACATGATTGACCCGACGGTCAAGAACTGACTATGGAGGTTTCGGTGGCTCGTGAAGCGGTGATCGTGGAGGCGGTTCGAACCCCGGTGGGGCGCAGGAACGGGGGCCTGAACGGATGGCATCCGGTCGATCTTCTGGGCGAGATCCTGAACGAGCTCGTCGCTCGTTCCGGGGTGGACGCAACCACGGTGGACGACGTCATCTGCGGATGCGTGTCCCAGGTGGGCGAGCAATCCCTGAACATCGGACGCAACGCGTGGCTCGCCGCGGGCCTACCCGAAGAAGTGCCGGCCACGACGGTCGACAGACAGTGCGGTTCGTCGCAGCAGGCGGTTCACTTCGCGGCGCAGGGCGTGATCGCCGGCGCGTACGATGTTGCGGTCGCCTGCGGGGTCGAGCACATGTCGCGCGTTCCGATGGGATCGAGCGCCCAGAGCCAGGGATGGCCGTTCACGGAGCGCCTCATGTCACGGTATGAGGGGGGCCTGGTCCCACAGGGCATCTCAGCCGAGATCATCGCCGAGCGATGGGACCTCTCACGCGGTGAGCTGGACGAGTTCGGCGCGCGTTCGCACGAGCGCGCTGGCGCGGCGACGGCTTCCGGTGCGTTCAAGGACGAGATCCATCCGGTGAAGGTCGAGACGGATGACGGGACCGATCTCTTCGACACGGATGAAGGCATCCGCATCCCCAACCTCGAGAAGATGGCGACACTCGTGCCCGCCTTCAAGCCGGACGGTGTTGTTACCGCGGCCAACTCATCGCAGATCTCCGATGGAGCCGCCGCGCTACTGATCACGACGCCCGAGAGGGCGGACGAGATGGGATTGACGGCGCGTGCGCGCCTCGTTTCGTTCGCTCTGGCCGGCACGGACCCCGTGTCGATGCTCACCGGACCGATCCCGGCAACGAAGAAGGCCCTCGACCGCGCCGGCCTCGACCTGCGCGACATCGATCTGGTCGAGATCAACGAAGCCTTCGCGAGCGTCGTGCTCGCATGGAAGAAGGAACTCGGACTGGAAGACGACTGGTTCGACGAGCGCGTCAATGTGCACGGTGGGGCGATAGCCCTCGGGCATCCGCTGGGAGCATCGGGGGCCAGGCTCATGACGACACTCCTGCACACGCTCGAGCAGCGCGAAGGTCGCTATGGGCTACAGACCATGTGCGAGGGCGGCGGACTGGCGAACGCAACGATCATCGAGCGCGTCGCCTAAGCGCAGCGCTACACCGGCCGGAGCGGCGGCTTCCCGTCTTCCCGGACCAACTCCATCGGCTCGGTGCAGTGGCGCGGCGCGGTTTCCTTGGCGGCCTTCTCGACCTTCAGCTCGAGCCCGCAGATGGTGCACACGTACTT
>JALZJQ010000182.1 GCA_030859685.1 Actinomycetota bacterium
ACGTGATGGTGCCGGGCTTCGCGGCCGAAGAGATAGCCGCCGCGATCCCGAACGCCGAGCTGGCGATGTTCGAGACCGGCCACGGCCTCATGGTGGAAGAGATGGAAGCCTTCAACCAACGCCTCGCCGCCTTCCTGAAGGCAACGAACTAGCTCGCCCGAAAGGGACTACCGCCAGCCATCTCTGGGCGAGTCAACTCGTTCATAGCCCGCTTATGGTCAGGAGCATGTGGGTCCCGACCGAGCTTTTCGTTTCCCTGGGCGGTCATCGTTGTACTGGCCATAGTTGCACTGACCATGCTCGGCTTCGTTGTTGGCCGTGCCGTGGTCCAGTCTAGAAGGAAACGCTTAAAGACCCGCGGGTGAGTCAACCCGTTCAGTACCAAGAAAAAATGTACCCCGCAGTGGCTTTCGGCCGAGACCTACTTGCCGCTACGGAGTACAAGGGCATCGTATGAGGGCTCACGGCTCGGAATCAAGACATTTTCGTCGATTTTCTTCGCGCTTCGGGAGTTTCTTCGCGCTCTTCCCGCCTGGGAGGCCACATCAGGGCAGAAACCCGTGCGTCCCCGGACTCCGGCTGGAGGTAGAGCGGAAGCGGCTAGAGGGTTAGAGCAGGCGTCCGGCCGGAGGTAGAGCGGAAGCCCGTCTAGAGGTAGCTGCGGAGGTCCCAGAGGTCGGGGTAGAAGCGCTTGTCGAGGGTCGTGCGCAGGTAGCTGGCCCCCGTGGAGCCGCCCGTTCCCGTCTTCGAGCCGATCTGGCGCTCGACCATGAGCACGTGGTGCTGGCGCCAGATCGCGAAGAGCTCGTCGTGGGTCAGGAGCGCTTCCGAGAGATAGAACTCATCCGAGTAGGTCGACCGGTCCCGGGCGACCGCGAGCAGGCTCCCCCGCCGGGCCTCGTCGTCGTCCGCGGGCATCGGGAGCCCGCGCGCTTCGAGCAGAACGCAGAACGCATCCCACACCGTAGGTTCCTCCAGACGCCGCTCGAGACGGACTCGCTCGTCGTCGTTCGACGCCAAGCGGTTCAGGTAGCCGGGGTTCTTGAGGCCCGAGATGAACTCGACCTCGCGGAACTGGACGCTCTGGAAGCCGCTCGCCGGCGCCAGATGAGTCCTGAACTCGAGGAAGTCCTGCGGCGACATCGACTCGATGACCGCGACCTGCTCGACCAGAACGCGCTCGATCGTGTGCACGCGCTCGAGATAATGACGGGCGGGATGCGCCTCTTCGCGAAGCAACAGGTTCCGGATCGATTCCAACTCGAACAGCAGTTGCTTGAACCAGAGCTCGTAGGCCTGGTGGACGATGATGAACAAGAGCTCGTCGTGGGCGGGCGGATCGGATTGCGCGGTCTGTAACGACAGCAACTCCGGGATACGCAGGTAGGAGCCGTAGGACAGCTCCCTGTCCTCCTCGCCGAACCGGGGCCGGCGGGGGCCGTGGTCGGTCAGTTAACCGTTGCCCTTCTTCTCGCCGTCGCCTTCGGAGCCGGAGCCGGAGTCGGAGTCGGCGACGACCGTGGGGTCGTCGGTCGCCGGCGCCGAATAGAGCGGCCTATTGGCTCCCGCCTGCACGGAGACGATCGGCACCCCAACCTCGATCATGTCGTAGAGCTCGATCACGTCGGAGTTCGCCATCCGCACGCAACCGTGAGACGCGTTGTACCCAAGCGAATAGATCGCGTCGGTGCCGTGGAAGCGGATCGCGGGGGCGGACCAGTTGATCGCACGAAGGCCGAGCGGGTTCCCCGGGCCGGGCGGGATGGAGGCGGGCATGCTGGCCCCCCATCCACTTGGATCGGGATTCACCCACGTTGGCATGTAGCGCTTCTCGGTGACCTCCCAGAGACCGGTCGGCGTCGGATACTCCGGCAGGCCAGTGGCGACGGTCCACTCGTGGGTGATCTCGCCGTCGTTATAGAGGTAGAGCTTGTTCTCACCGATGCGGGTCAGCAACACCTGATCGAACTCATCCGAGGTGGTGTCGGGCTGAAGGGTCTTGACCGGCAGCGCGAGGTTGGCATTTCCGGAGCCGCGTTTCAGCGTCTTGGTCAGGGCCTTGCCGGCCTCCTCGGATTGCAGGGCGTGTCCCACGCGGTGCTCGGTGATCTCGACCCAACCGGTCGAGTAGTCGATGCCCGCGTCGACCGGCTCGGCGTTTACTTCCTTGGCGATCGACGCGACCAGCTCCTTGGCCCCCTTGCGGGGATTCGTGATCGCCACGGATTCCGTGAAGTCCATGTCCTCATCCAGCAGCCTCATCCGGGCCTGATCCATGAACGAAGCGCTCGCGGTCGCGTCGACGGCCGCGGCAACGGCGGCCTTGGCGTTGCTGCGGGCCCCCAGCTCCTGCGGAGTGGTGTTCCACGTCTTGTTCTTCCACGTGAGCGAGATCTCGCGGGTGAGCTGCGGCTCAATGGTTTCCTTGACCTCGGCGAGGGCCTCCGCCTGCGTCATCCCGGAAAGATCAACGCCGGCGACGGTGGTCCCCGGGAAGATCCGGCCCTCGTACTCCTGGCCGTAGTCATAGGTCACGTAAGCGGCGGCGCCGCCGGCGAGAAGCAGCAGCAAAGCGAGGATGGCGGCTACGACGAGGGCCTTTTTGCCCGCGGAGTCAGGGCGCCACCAGCCGGTACGCTCGGAGATCACCTCTCCGTTGGCCTTGATCTCTGCTGTACTCATGCCCTCCCCAAATCCGAAGCACCCATGCTATAGGCGTTCTCTCCTCTATAGAGACGACGCCCGGGACACCTAACTTGACGCTCGGATGTCCGGATCGGTTGCAGCCCACGACCCGAGGCCGCTTACCTCCCTTGCCCGATGCGGCCGTGTAGGCCACGATGGGCGCATGGATGTCCACGACTCTCTCATAGATCTCATCGGGAATACACCCCTCCTGAGGCTCCGCCGCATCGAACCGGGCCTAGGGTGCACCTTGTTGGCAAAGGTCGAGGTCATGAACCCCGGCGGCAGCGTGAAGGACCGGATCGGCATCCGGATGATCGAGGCGGCCGAGCGGTCGGGGGCCCTCAAGCCGGGCGGCACGATCATCGAACCAACCTCCGGCAACACGGGCGTGGGGCTGGCGATCGCCGCCGCCATCAAGGGCTACAAGTGCATCTTCATCATGCCGGACAAGATGAGCCAGGAGAAGATCTCGCTTCTCCGCGCCTATGGAGCCGAGGTCGTCATCGCGCCCACGGCCGTGCCCCCGGATTCGCCCGAGTCCTACTATCGGGTCGCGGACCGCCTGACCGCCCAGATCCCCGGAGCGTTCCAGCCGAACCAGTACTTCAACGACGACAACCCCCGGACGCACTACGAAACGACCGGCCCGGAGATCTGGAAGCAGACGGAGGGCAAGATCACTCACTTCGTAACGGGCGTCGGCACCGGCGGAACGATCAGCGGCACCGGTCGTTACCTCAAGGAGCAGAACCCGGACGTCGTCGTGGTGGGCGGGGATCCTGAAGGGTCCATCTACACGGGCAGCGAGCCTCGTCCTTATCTCGTCGAGGGGATCGGCGAAGACTTCTGGCCCGACACGTTCGATCGCACGATCGTCGATCGCTGGGTGACCGTCTCCGATCGCGACTCGTTCGTGATGGCGCGTAGGGTGACGCGGCGCGAAGGTTTGCTTGTCGGGGGTTCGGGCGGCACCGCGATGTGCGCCGCCCTCGAGGTCGCGCGCGACCTAGGTCCCGATGACGTGATGGTCGTGATCATCCCCGACTCGGGCCGCGGCTACCTATCCAAGGTCTTCAACGACGCGTGGATGTTGCAGAACGGATTCATCGACCGTCCCGGAACCCAAGCGAGGATCGGCGAGATCCTCAGCGCGAAGCGTCGCATCGAACCCGACATCCCGGATCTCGTCGCGGTCGGCAGCCACGAGAGCGTGGGGCGTGCCATCGACATCCTGCAGTCGTACGGGATCTCGCAGATACCCATCGCTAAGACCGAGAGCCCCGACGACATCGCCGAGATCGTCGGCTCGATCCACGAGCGGACCCTCCTCGATCGGGTCTTCCGCGACCGCGACGCCATCGATCGCGAGGTCGTCGAGGTGATGGACCCACCGCTTCCGGTGATCCAGGCGACTTCGGGGGTCGAGGAGATGGTGGTGGACCTTTCGAAGGGGGCCGAAGCGATCGTCGTCGCCGAAGGCTCCAAACCATCGGGGGTCCTAACGCGCGCCGACCTGCTCGAGTTCCTCGCCCACCAAGGACCCGATCCCACCAAGTAGAGGCGTCGTCGGTTCGCAGGCAGCGCGGTCACCGTTAGGACAGAGCGCGCTCGAGATCGGCGATCAGGTCGTCCGGATGCTCGATCCCGACCGACAGACGGATCAGCGCCGGGCTCACTTCCATCCCGGACCCCGCGAGGCTTGCGTGCGTCATACGTCCGGGATGCTCGATGAGCGATTCCACGCCCCCAAGAGATTCCGCCAGGAAGAAGAGCTTGGTTCTCTCGCAGACCGACAGGGCCCGGGCCTCGGACTCGACGGTGAAGGAGACCATGCCCCCGTAAAGAGGCTCTCCCGCGGCGGCCATCTGCTCCGTCGCCACCTGGTGCCCGGGGTCGTTGCTGAGCCCGGGGTAGTAGACCTGCTCGACCGCGGGATGATCCTGGAGCCAGTGCGCGATCCGCGCGGCTCCCTCGCAATGGGCGCGCATCCGGATGGCCAGAGTCTTGAGACCGCGCAGCAACAGCCACGAGTCGAACGGTCCCGGCACCGCGCCCACGGCATTCTGAAGGAACCTGAGCCGGTCCGCGAGTTCACCGTCGTTCGTCGCAACCGACCCGAGGACGAGATCCGAGTGTCCCCCCAGGTACTTCGTCGCCGAGTAGACGACGGCGTCGGCACCGTGCTCGAGTGGGCGCTGCAAGAACGGCGTGGCGAAAGTGTTGTCGACCGCGAGTAGCGCGCCCGCATCGTGGGCAAGGTCACCTAAGAGTTCGAGATCCAGGATCTTCAGGGTCGGATTCGTCGGCGTCTCCGCGAACACCATGCCGGCGCCATCCGCCAGGGCGGCCTTGACCGCCGATGCGTCGGTCATATCGACCGTCTCGTACCGGAGGTCGCGGTCGACCATGACCTTGTCGAACAGCCGGAAGGTCCCGCCGTAGACATCGTCCGGGATCAAGACCAGCTCTCCGGGGCGGAGGGCCATCGCGACGATCGTCGTGGCGGCCATGCCGGAGGCGAAAGCGAGGGCCTGCGAGGATCCTTCGAGAGCAGCAAGACACGACTGCAAGGCGCTGCGGGACGGGTTATCGGTGCGAGAATATTCGAAGCCCTTGTGCTCGCCTACAGCTTGCTGGACGTAGGTCGATGTTTGATAGATGGGCACCACCGCGGCGCCCGTCGTCGGGTCGGGATCCTGGCCCACGTGGATCGCAGCGGTTTCGAAACGCATAGGGTCGGTCATGGTCACTCCACAACGGCTCTCGGGAAGCGGAAGGACTGTCTGAACTGAGCAATCTGGATACCACGGAAGAGGACACCAACCCGGAACCCCACCGGGACGAGCGTAGCGACCGAGCCCGCCCCCGGGTCGCCATCTCGGCTCTCAAGCGGGGCGACGACCCCGAGGTCGGTCGCATCCCACTCCACTACGTACAGGCCGTCCTGGCGGCCGGCGGGACGCCGGAGGTGCTGAGCGCATTCGAGCTCCATCCGGACGAAGTCGCTCCCGATGGCGTGACGATCCGGACCTCGGTCGATCCCGACGACCGATCGCTTCTCGACGGCATGGCCGGGCTCATCCTGTCCGGCGGTGGAGACATCGATCCCCGGTTCTACGGCCAGGAGCCACATCCGAGAACGAGCAACGTCAATCCGCTCCGGGACCGGATCGAGATGACCCTGACCGGCGCCGCCCTTGCGCGCGACATGCCGGTGCTCGCGATCTGTCGCGGCATGCAGCTCCTCAACGTCTACCTCGGCGGCTCGCTCGAGCAGCACCTCGCCGACGTGGCAGATCGGTTCCCCCACGACCGCGATAGGCCGAGGGTCGAAGCGGTACACGAGGTCCGCATGAGAGAGGGCAATCTCTTATCGGAGTGTCTTGGGGCCATCACCACCGGGGTCAACTCTCATCACCATCAGGCACTCGACCGGGTAGCAGCGCCCCTACAGGAGATCGGATGGGCCGAGGACCGCGTCCTCGAGGCGGTCGTTTCTACCGAACATTCCTGGGTCGTCGGCGTCCAGTGGCACCCGGAGGTAATGGCGCCCGTGCACCGCGATCAGGCGCAGATCTTCAACTGCTTCATCCAGGCCGCCCGCCGTTTCGAGGCGGCCGTCCCGATCAGCGCCTGACCGGCGTACCCATCAGGTCGGCGGGGTCACCCGCATCGCGATCGAAGGCGGAACGCTCGGCCACGATCGGCGTGTCCGAGGTGATCACGGCCCACGCCGCTCGGCCGGCGGTCCAGTCGTCGAGGCTTAACGTCCGGCGGAGGCCCGCTCCGAGGACCAGCTCCTGCAGCGCGGCCGGAGCTTTGGGCTCCGAGTCCTCGAACATCAGGGTCACGTCCAGAGCGGCGTCCTTGGAACCGGGGTTCATGACCGACACCTGGTCTTTGCCGGGATGGAGAGCGGCGGGGCCCAGAAGCCACTCCCGAGCCGTCGAGGCGGCGCCGATCTCACTCGTGAGGCCCCCGTCCTCGCCAGAGTAGGCCGTGGTCCGTTCGGCGATGACCTCGATCCCGTTGTTCGAGGTAACGAGAGCGCTCACCGCGGTACCGGCGCCGAGGTTCTGCGGCGGCGACTCGTAGAGCGGCACGCGCTTGGAACTGCCGGGGGGAACCGAGATCTCGACCAGCTTCTGCGGCTGAAGGCTGCCCTCGTTCGTGGTCAACGTGATGGTGATCGCGGCCTCTTCAGTGGTCGACGGATTGAGCAGCGAGATGGCTTCGGTGATCCTCGTTCCGGCACCGCCCGCCGGGAAGAACCACGTCGGTGAGGTGCGCGTCGTCCCCAGCGAGAACTCGACCCCCGCGGTTCCAGCCTTGGGATCGGCGACCAGCATCCGCCATGCAACGACCCGTCCCCTGATCGCAGAAACGGAAGCCCCCAACTCATCCTGAAGAGTGATGAACTCGTTGACACTGATTTCGCGCGTGGTCCCCGCCCGCACCGGGATGTCGGTGAGGTTCGCCCTCACCTTCTCTCCCGTGGGTGTGAAGAAGGAGAGCCTGACCACCGACTCCTCGGGGAAAGGGTTGTACACCAAGATGCGTTCGTCGTATCCGAGCGCACTGGATCCGGCGGCGAAGTACCAGCGGGTGCCGGCGAGCGCAGAGCATCCCGCGGCGCCGGCCCCCTCGGGCGCGCGCGTGATCGCGGTAGCTTCGACCGGAGCGCCGTACCCGACCACGTCGACCGCTGAGCCCTCGCTGGGAGTGCCCACGAGTATCTGGTCCGGGGCGAGCTCCATCTCCTCTTGATCCGACGGCTCGAGGCCAACGGTTGCGCCCTCGCCTCGACCCGCCACCGAGAAGCGGGCGTTGCTGTCGCCTTCGGTCAGAGACGGAGGGCAGTAGACGGCTCTCTCCACGAACGCAGCCGGCGCGCTGTCTTGTGCAACGACCTCGACGTCTTCCGAACCAGCCCCCAGAGCGACCCCCGCGGCAGCAAGGGCGACCACGACGGTCACCAGCAACACCTCGCGTACGCGCTCGGTCACGAGGCTGCCCGTCGGCGGCCCATCAACCCGCGCCTGCCACCACTCGATGACACCGCTCCTATCGCGACGATCCACGCGAGGGCCGTAAAGAGGTACCAGAGAAGGTCATCAAGCCCACGCTCGAACGAGATATCGAGTGCGCCGCGCGTTCCTGGAGTGAGCTCCCACGCGTTCCCCCACTCGACGTCGACTTCTTGTAGTGGTCGGTCGTCCAGTGTCGCCGTCCAGCCAGGATCGGTTCGCTCCGAGAGGAAGACGATGCCAGGGCCCGCAACGCTCGCCGCCTGGAAATGAGACGGGGTCTCCTGTTGGGCGGCCAAGCGTTCGACCTCTTCGACGCCGGCCCCCAGGGTCGGATCGTTCTCCTGGAGCGCTTGCACGTAAGCGGGTAGCTCCGTGTAGACGCCGGCGCGAGAGAGAGTCGACCCGTTCTCGAGGACGAGGTACTCGGTCTCCGATCGCGCGACGGCGAGATCCCTTTGAGCGAGCCATTCGGCGGCCCCCGGGCCTCGTTCCAACAGCACGAACTGAACGTTGTACGCGCCCAGCAACCGGCCACCGCGGTCGGTAGCCCCCTGTTCGATCGCCGCGATCGCCCCGCTCAGGTTGGCTTCGCCGGCTCCCTCCCCCCGATGGAACAACTCGCTGAGAACCTTTCCTCTCGGACCGGTCAGGAGATGCTCATCGAACGGACGCATCGCGCTGTGTACGCCCCCCTGCCATCCCTCCCCCACCCACAGAGCACGGAACTGGCCCGCCTGTTCGGCCTCTGCGAGCAACAACGAATGGATCTGTTCGACGCGCGTGGACGAGATCTGACCCGAATCCTCTCCGGGGGCCCATTCACCGCGCCAGAGTGAGGGAACAAGCCCTGCCAGCAACAGGAATCCCGCCCCTGCTATGCCGGCGAGCGCGAGCCCGTGGACGGGACCCAGCCCTCGGCGAGGGAGATCACTTCGGAACGCGCTGATCGCCAAACCCACGAGGCCGGAGAAGGCAAGCGTCGCCAAGACGCCCGCTTCCGCGGGAGAAGCGACGATGGGGCGTATCACCCCGCTCGCCGTGGCTCCGACCAGAAGGCCCACCCCGACGACGAGCAGCCACATCGCTAGACCGGTCCGGCGCCGCTGGCCGCTCGATATGAGCACGGCTATCAGCCCGAGAAGGGGCAGGGCAAGTCCCATCAGGGCGGGGCCACCAGGCGTCTGCCCCGCCACGACGCTCGCCATCGAATCGCCGCGAAAGGCGGACGCGTAGGAGCGCCAGGTCTCGTCACCGGTCAGCCTGCCGAGAGGCCCGCCCGGGGAGAACCACGTCAGGCTCCAGGGCAATAGAAGCACCCAGGAGCCGGCGAGACCCAGGAGGGCCAGTGGCACGGTCCGCATGGTCGATGTACGCAGGCCGAGAACCGCCCGCCCCACCGTCAGCAACAGGAGGGCGAGGACATAGATGATCAGACTGCCGGGGACGAAGGCTGCGGAGACGGCGCCCGCGACGGCGAGCACCGCCGCTTCACGACCCGCCGACCACGCCGCGGGGCGGACCCAACCCGTGAACCGAAGAAGAGAGTGCAGCGCGAACGGCGCGGCAGAGGCGAAGACAAGGGCGCCGAGAGACCCCTCCCGCAACGCCACGTAACCGGTCGTGCTCAAGACGTACGTGACCCCCGCGGCCCAGCGGGCGGGACGGTCTACGAGATCGGCCATGAGACGGTACGCGCCCCATAACGCAATGAGGGCCAGGATCAAGATGAGAAGTTTCTGAGCCGCGCCGACAGCTCCCAACGTGATCAGCGGCAAGACCCCGAGCAAGAAGTAGGCGGGAGACGCGGGAGCCGGTTGCCCCAATCCGACCCCCTCCCACGAGGAGAAGTAAGCCCGGAGCATCCCCGTGCCTCGCGCCGGGAACGGCAGTAGCTCTCCGACCGATGCCTGAGGACCCCACAGGAAGTGACGGAATCCGATCAGCAGCAACGCGATCGCAACGATCCCCAAGAGGATCGGGAGCCCGGCCGCTTGCCGTCCCATGGATCGCACCTGCGTGCCGCGCTGCGAAACGAAATCAGCGCGCCGGCCCCACGCTTCCTCCAGCCGCTCCGCTTGATGACTGACATACGACCGAACGCGGGTCGACTCCTTGACGGTCAAACGCCGCAAGGTCCGGTCCGAGACCTTCCGTCCCAGCTGCACCTTCGCTCTCGCGGACAAGGTCTGGGGGAAATGCAGCAGGTTCCATCCCAGCGCGCGCGCGAGGTTAACGATCTCGCGCGGTTGACGGAGGATGATGAAGCCAAGCATCTCCGCCAACGTCACGAGGATGAACTGCGGTATCAAGAACAGCAGTCGCACGGTAGATGCGTTCTTGGTGACAGCACGTAAACGGTTCCGACGGATGTAGTACCGGCTCGGGAGAAAGCGGGACTCCCTCTGACCGGTCGCTAAGGCGATCGCGTGCCGCGCCTTTGCCCGTGGCTCGACACGGACGCTGTGCCCGGCAACCCGGGCGCGCCAGCACAGATCCAAGTCCTCCGAGAACGCACGCATACGAGCATCCCAACCCCGGAGCTGCCGGAAGACCTCGTGCCGGACCAGCAAGCATGTGGATGTGACGAAGAAGACTTCCGACGGGTCGTCGTGTTGCCCCAGATCCATCTCGTCCGACTCGAGCCCCTTGTATGGGTAACCGAATCGGTCTACAGCCATACCGACCTCTTCCAGGCGAGTGGGGTCCTCCCACGCGACCACCTTTGGACCCACGATCGCCGTCGATGGATCGGTCATCACCGCCCGGACCATCTCCTGCACGGCGTTGGGGTCGAGAGCCGCGTCGTCGTGGATGAACAGCAGTAGATCCGCATCCGTGCGTATCCGCGACAGCGCCCAGTTGATGGCGCCTCCGAATCCGAGCGGCCTAGGGGTTCGCAGGAAACCCCAGCGGCGTCGGCGGATATGGCGCTTCACGACGCGCTTCAGGTGGGGGGTCGTCCTGAAGTCGGGCGACGCATCGTCCACGACCAGCACATCCATGGGGCCATACGTTTGCTGGTTGAGTGAGACGAGACACTCCTTCAACCACGCGCGGCCGCGATGCGTCACCACCACCGCGAGGACGCTGGGCGAGCCCGGCTCCGTTGCGGTGGCCTCGGTGCGCGATTGTGCCGTTCGAATGGTGGTGGCCATCTCTCTCAAGCCTCTTTGCGCGCGGTGATCAAGCGGACTCCGCGCTGCCTAGTCAAACGGGGGCCGTGGCGTACAAGGTCGTCCGGCGCCTGGGGATCCTTCCGATCGAGCGTATCAACGCCTCCATGCTTCTTGCGTCGAACTCCTGTCCGTGGCTCGCCCCCGCAGCCCTCGAGATGCTTTCGTTCATCAGTGTTCCACCGAGGTCGTTAGCCCCCGCCTGGAGGGCGAGCTTCGATCCCTCGGCCCCCATCTTGACCCACGAGACCTGGATGTTGCGTACACGATCATGCAGTGCGATCCGGGCCACGGCGTGCATCTTGAGCGTCTCTTCGAAGGTGGGGCCGCGCCTGGCCTTGCCCTTGAGATAGATGGGCGAAGCCATGTGCACGAATGGCAGGGGCACGAACTCGAAAAGGCCCCCGGTCTCGTCCGCAAGCTCTTTGTGCAGATCGCGCACCACGCAGAGATGCCTGGCCCAGCTGCGTGGGCCTTCGACCGTTCCGAACATGATCGTTGCATTCGAGCGAAGCCCCAGACCATGCGCGATCCTATGAACCTCGCACCACTGCTCCGTGTTGATCTTGTCGGGGCAGATGACCGAGCGGATCTCATCGTCGAGGATCTCGGCTGCGGTTCCGGGCAACGTAGCCAGTCCCGCGTCCTTGAGCCGTTCGAGGAACGTCCGCACGCTGACACCGGATGTATGAGCCCCTTGCCACACCTCCAACGCGGTGAATGCGTGCACGTGCATGCGGGGAACCTCTTTCTTCACTGCCTCGAGGTACTCGACGTAGTTGTCTCCGGTGAAGGAGTGGTGGATGCCTCCCTGCATACACACTTCGGTCGCACCCTGATCCCATGCCTCGCGAGCGCGTTGCGCGACTTGCTCCGGAGTCAACAGATATGGCTCGCCGCGTAGGTTCAGCGACTTGGGGCCCTTGCTGAACGCACAGAAGCCGCACTTGAAGTAGCACATGTTCGTGTAGTTGATGTTGCGATTCACGACGTAGGTCACGTCGTCGCCAACCGTCGCCTTGCGCAAGTCATCGGCCACCGCGTACAGGCGTTCAGCTTCAGCGCCATGCGCCGTGAACAGAAGCCGGATCTGCTCTTCATCCAATTCATCGCCCGCTGCCGCCCGATCCAGACACGTCATAAGGGATCCTCGGACCGCCCTGCCGGGAACCCGCCAGGCCCCCGCTCTCGATTGCTCGATCGCGATGCTCGCCTCGTGGGGAGGCGGCGTTACGCCTCCGGAGTACCAGGCATCCAGTCGCCGGTAGCCCTCCGCATCGGTGGCGTCGAGCACCGCCGGGCGCAGCGCGGCGTCGATCCAGATCGACCGCGCCGCCGGAGAGTCACAGAATCCCGGATAGACCGCCAGCCGCTCCACCAGCGAGAAGCCACGTCCCTGGGTGACCGCGCGCAGCTCCTCCAACTTCGGCCACGGAGCCTCGGGATTCACGTGATCGGGCGTAACCGGTGACACGCCACCCCAGTCGGCCAGTCCCGCGTCGAGGTAGATCCCGTACTCCTCCGGGGTCAGGTTGGGTGGCGCCTGCACGACGATCTCGGGAGGCAAGATGAGGCGCGCCAGAGCAACTGCGAGCTTCATCTCGTCCACCGATGCCTCGGAATGAGTCGCCATTGCCGTTCCGTGCTTGGCTCGGAAGTTCTGGACGATCACTTCCATGATGTGTCCGTGGCGTTCGTGGGCCGCGCGGATCGCCAGCAGGGCATCGACGCGCTCGGCGAAAGTCTCACCGATGCCGACCAAGATCCCCGTCGTGAACGGAACCGAGGCTGCCCCTGCGTTCTCGAGCGTTGCGAGCCGAACCGAGGGCTTCTTGTCGGGAGCGGCGAAGTGAGCCATACCGCGCCCCAGCAATCGTTCCGAGACGGTCTCGAGCATCACGCCCTGGCTCACGCTGACCGGGCGCAGCATCTCGACCTCGTCCGACGTCATGACGCCGGGATTGACGTGAGGCAGCAGGGAAGTCTCACGAAGGACCGCCGCGCAAGCGGCCGCCAGGTACTCGATGGTGGACGAGAAGCCGAGACCCTCGAGCTCCTCGCGCGCCTGTCTCCACTTCCGCTCGGGCTTGTCGCCCAGCGTGAAGAGGGCCTCCTTACAACCCGCCTGCTCGCCGCTACGAGCTACGTCGACGACCTCTTCCAGGGACATGTAGGCGGCTTCACCGGGGCGCGGAGGATGCACGAAGGTGCAGTATCCGCAGCTATCACGGCATAGTTTGGTGAGAGGGATGAAGACCTTGCGCGAGAAAGTCACGCGCGGCCCGGTCGTGGCGTCGCGCGATTCGCCGGCTGCAGCGACCACCCGCGAAGGCGACTCGAGAGCCAACAACGAGAGCGCCCGGACCTCTCGGTCGGACAGGCGCTCGTGCCGGCCGACACGGGTCAAGATCGATCCAAGGTCGTCCATCGCCGCAACGCTACTAGACTCGATGCTCGTGAAAGTGACGGCTCTCGCAGGCGGTGTTGGCGGCGCGAAGCTCCTGGTGGGCATGGATCGCGTTGTCGAGGACGACCTGACGGCGATCGTGAATACGGGAGACGACGCGCGTCCTTACGGGGTCCACGTGTCGCCGGATGTCGACATCGTGACCTACTGGCTCTCCGGGCTCGCAGACACCGACCGGGGTTGGGGCCTCCGGGATGATTCTTTCCAGGTGGTGGATGCTCTCGAGCGTCTGGGCCACGACAGCTGGTTCCGGCTGGGGGATCGAGATATGGCGACGTGTCTGTACCGCACCCAGCGCCTGGCCAACAACGAGTCTCTCAGTACGATCACCGATGACATCAGGAGGGCGCTGGGCGCTCGCCCGACGATCCTGCCGATGTCCGATGACCGGGTGGCTACGATGCTCCGGACCAGCGACGGAAGGGTGCTGGATTTCCAGGAGTACTTCGTCAAGGAACGCACCGAACCCGAAGTGATCGAGGTCGAGTTCGATGGCATCGACGTTGCCGCGCCCGGGCCGTCGGTCCTCGATCGCATAGTCGCAGCCGACATGGTCGTTCTGTGCCCGTCGAACCCGATCGTGTCCATCGGCCCGATCGTCGGACTCGGCGGTGTCCGTGCGACCCTACGGGATCACCCGCACGTCGTTGCGGTGAGCCCGATCGTGCGGGGTACCGCTTTGAAGGGACCGGCCGATCGGCTCCTACGCAGCCTGGGCGCGCAGGCCTCGGCGTCGGGAGTGGCCGAGATGTACGCGGACTTCTGCGACGTTTTCGTGGTGGACGCAAGCGACGAAGAAGAGCTTGCGAAGGTGGAAGCCACCGGCATGAGGGCGGCCGCGATCGACACCATCATGAAAGACCATGATTCCTCGGAGCGCCTGGCCCGGTCCCTGGTCGCCTTGTGAGCGGTCTCACGATCCTTCCCGTCGAAGGGATGCCGGAGATCGAGGCGGGGGACGATCTCGCTTCTCTGATCCTGACGAAGAACGTGGAGCTGCGCGACCACGACATCCTCGTACTCGCCCAGAAGATCGTGTCGAAATCAGAGAACCGGTTCGTCGAGGCGACCAGTCGGATCGACGTGGCGTTGCAGGAGTCAAGCCGGGTGCTGCGCAGACAGGGAGACATGATCATCTCTCAAACTCGCCATGGCTTCATCTGCGCCAACGCCGGCGTCGACGCGTCAAACGTCGAAGGTGACCGCGTTGTTCTACTTCCTCTGGATCCCGATCTCTCTGCGCGACGGATCCGTGCTCGCATCGCGCACCTGAACGGTGTCGATGTGGGCGTCGTGGTGGCGGACACTTTCGGGCGCACCTGGAGAGTTGGCCAGACCAACGTCGCGATCGGCGTCGCCGGCTTCGATCCCTTCGTCGACTACATCGGCGAGAGGGACGCCTTCGGACAGGAGCTCGTCGCGACCCGTATCTGCGTCGCAGACCAGATCGCGGGCGCGGCCGAGATGGTCATGGGGAAGATCGCAGGGATCTGCGCGGCCGTCATACGCGGGGCAAATGTCTCTTGGGGTCGCGGGGCGGCAACCTCCATAGTTCGTTCTCCGGGCGAGGACCTATTCAGGTGACCGGGGATCCGAATGGGTCGCCGTCGACCGCTCCGAACGCCTGATAGCCTCTGCGGCCGTGAGCAAGAAACTGCAAGAGAAGCAGCGGAAGAGACTCGCCGAAGAGGCTCGCAAGGCGCAACAACAACGGGCTCACCGGCGGTCGAACCTGATCACTCTCGGTATCGCCCTGCTCGTTGCCGCCATCGTCGTGGTCCTCATCGTCCAACAGACCGCCGGAGACTCGGGTTCCACGAGCTCCGCTCCTGCGGGAGTGCCTATAGACGAAGCCGGTTGCACGGATATCGAAGAGTTCGAGGCCGAGGGACGCGAACACGTCGACCCGGCGCAGCCCGTGGAGTACGAGACCACACCGCCGACCTCCGGAAACCACTTCGGCACGGCCCTGGATGCCGGATTCTTCCCCTCCGAGCAGCCAGAGGGCGCGGTCGTGCACAACCTCGAGCATGGCCAGATAGCCATCTGGTACAGCCCGGATATGCCGGACGAGTCGGTCGACGACCTCGAGGGGTACGTCGAGGCGGCCAACAACGACCCCGACCTGCCCGGCACGGCCCCCCGGCCGGTTCTCGCGGTGCCGTACGACGGTCTCGAGGGGGATGCCACCTACGCGGCCGCGGGATGGGCGGCAAGCCAGGCCTGCGCCGAATACTCGAGGGATGCCCTGGACGGCTTCCGCGAGCGTTTCCAGGGCAACGGGCCGGAAGCTGTGGGCGTTCCGCCTTTCGAAGGCTGACGATCTCAGCGGGACGACCCAGGAACCCCAACGACCGTCAATACGGTGCGCGGTAGCCCACCAGAGAAAGCTAGAAGACCCAGGGGATCCATGCCCGGACCTGATCCAGATACGACTGCGGCACATACCACCCATCCAGCATCGGGAACGCCGCGGCGAAAACAAACAGCGCGCTTCCGGCCACGGTCGCGATCCCTATCCAGGACGGACGGCGTCCCGGCGACCGTGCGCTGGTCAGCCATGCAAGAGCCACCGCAAGGAATGGAACGATCGGCGCGTAATGGTACAGAAACAGCTCCCGGCTCACGAGTATCCATGGCGCCATGAGCGCGAAGACCGCCCAAGGGACCATTCCAAGAGCCACATCACGACTACGCCAGGCGGAGACTGTGAGCGCCACCAGGCCGATCAATCCCCCTATGAAGACCACCGGATTGCCGATCGTCCATATCTCTGCGCGTTGCGCCCCGTTCGCGCTTGCATAGAAATAGACCGCGCCGCGGGCAAGCGGCCACTCATACCAGAACGAGCTGTAAGGATGCCCCGCCTTGAGGGTGGCGTGGTAATCGTACATGCCGGCTTGTAGGGAAACCCAGTCGCCCAGGCCGTGGCCGAGGCTGAAGTAAGGGATGTAAGTCAACAGGTAAACGATCGCCGGGACGAGAAGGACGAGACCGATGATCGCGAGGATGGAGGTGGAGCGTCTCCTCAAGAGTCCCCGAAAGCCACCGTCGCGCTGTTTGAACGCATCCCAGACGAGAAGTAGCACGATGCCGAACAGCGAGTAAATGCCCGTCCACTTCGATGAGACCGCGGCCCCCGCGAAGAATCCTAAACCCCCCAACCAAAGGAGAGCGCCTCGGCTCCTGCTGCTCTCGAAGGAGCGCTCCGAGCGCGCCTCGTCTGACGGCCCACGGCTCCAGTGGTGCATCGCCGAGAAAGCGCAGAACCAAGAAGCGAGGATGAATGCCACGAGGTACGCGTCGATCATGGCGACGCGCGACATGACGAACAAGAGACCATCCACCGTTACGAACAGACTCGAGAGGAGCCCCGTAACGAGGCTGCCGAAGCACCGCAGGGCAAGCAGGAAAGCCAGGGCTGCGGTCGCCGCTCCCAAGATAGCGCTGGGGAACCGCCATCCGAACGAATGATCCTGAGACACACACATAAGCCTTTCGGACCCCACGGCCAGCAGCAGGTTCCTTTCGAGATCCCCAATGAATGCGACCGGGATCTCGGGCAGTTCGGCCGCGCCGATCTCGGTAAGTCCAAGGGCTTCGATCAGACGCACCCTCCGGTCACCGACGGCCCACACCACATCCGATTCCGGAACATGACCGAAGGCACCTACCTCAAGACCATCGTCCTGACCGGCCCATTCGCCTTCGCTGGAGTTGACCCCCTCGAGGCGAGGGGCATCGGCGCCGGCGATGACCAGGCGGGGGATCTCGTGGGCCAACACCATCGGGCCCGGCTTCCCCGCGAGCGCCACGTTCGCCTGCTTTTCGCCGGCGGAATCGAAGGCGAGCACTCGGTCCCGGTTCGGTTGCGAAGCCCAGATCTTGTCGGCCGAGCGATCGGACGCGATCGACCCGACATCTCGAGCAACGACCGAGTGCGCGCCGTCGCTACGAACGGATAGCAGAGTGCCTTCGGCATCGAGCGTGAACCCCGTTTGTCCGACCACCCCGACTGCGGTCGGGACCTCCGGAATCTCGGCTCGCCACTCGACGGCTCCGTTGACCACCCAGGCAACGGACCCCCCGCTACCATCGTCTCCGCCCACAATGACTCCGACCGCCGTTTGGATGACGGAGGTCGGTTGGAGGTCGAGAGGCACGGTGGGGCCACGCGATGCAACGGAACAATCCCCGTCGAAGACCCCGGATGTCAATGAGCCTCCCCCTGATGAAGATGCCCACGAGACGCTGCGTCCGTCGGTCGCGACCAAGCCCTCCGACATTCCGGCTGGAAGCTCGGCTCCCTGCATAACGCGCGCCGACGACATGGCGCCTAGCGAGATCGCCATCAGTTCCTTCGCCAGTGGAGGATGGGTGTACTCGAATATCTCCTTGTTGGCGATGTACTCTCCCGCGGCGCGCCCGTGATACACCTCGTCGAATTGCATCCCCGGGGGACTGGAGAGCCCGATAAGGCGGGTGGGCAACACCACGAGGAAAACCGCAAGTCCCAGAAGAGCCCCTCTTTTCCCTAGTGAGTGGAACCCGAAGCGAAGGGCCAGTTCGGAGCGCGCGGCGCGAGACTCCGCGCGGCTCCGAAGAAGAGAGAACGGGCGATCGTCCAGCCATCGCGCTATCGCCCACACGGTGAACAAGCATGCGGCGGCGGTAATGAGCCCCAAGACCTTGCGTTGGACGCTGTCAAATTCGGTCCCGTACAGAACGTTGAAAAGAGGATCGATCTTGAAGGATTGACGGCCCTCGTACTCCTCAACGTAAAAGGCGTACGGGAAATACAGATTCACTAGATATAGGGCCGTCAGGGCCCAGTACGCTCTCCTCGCGGCTCTCGTCGCAACGAAGGGGGCCAGGCACGCGATCCCCAGGAACAGGTACCTCTCGTGCATGCGCGTCGATATAGCGAACGTGAGGAGGCTGACGGCGGCGCCGGCGAGTAGCGCTGCCCGCGTCTCGTGCTCTCCTCGCTGTAGCGCGCGCCACAGCCTCGCCAGGATGACGATGGTTCCGATCCCGACCACCGTCAGGCCGGCATAGAAGGCGGGGATGCCGAAGATCGTGACGGCCTCCGCTCCGACGTCCGCTTGCCAGAATCCCCCGAGCGCCCACAGGTTGAATGCCCAGACGCTGGTATAGGGGTAGGTGCCGGACGCGCTTTGATAGAAGCGGACCAGGTCAAGGGGGCCGAGCCCGAAGGGCAGGCCGAGGAGGATGAGCACACCAGCGCCGAGCAGCGCCAAGCCCCCCAGCCTGAGCGCCCCGGTGCGTAGCGGCGGTCTATCGGGCGCTCCAGCGTAGCGCCAGCTGAGAAGGAGAGCGGCGACCGGCAACAAGAACACCGCTTGAGGCTTGGAGCCAAAAGCGAGCGTGAGCACGGCCACGCCCCCGGCCTCTCGTATCAACGAGCGACGTCCTGTGGCGATCAACAATAAGCCGGCGAGGACGAGGGCCGCCGTCAAGGAGTCGACCTGACCCCAGATCACGGACACGAACAAGAACGCTGGGTTGAACAACACGGCGGCGGCCACTCCCGCCTTGACCGCATCCCGGTTCCTCCACGACGGAGGCGTGGCGTGAGCGGCGATCTGCATGGCAACGTACGCGAGACCCACGTCCGAAACGATCCCTGGGAGCTTGAGGAGGTAGTTGGAAGGTGAGTCGCTGCCGAGCAACGACGAGAGTTTTCCGAGGAACCACAACACGTACAGGTAGCCGGGGGGGTAGTCAGCGAAGTAGCCGGGCTCGTAGAAGTTGTCGATCCCCAGGTCGATGAGCCGCTGCGACCACGCCCTGAAGATGTCCAGGTCGCCCTGAAAGCCGCCCCAGATCGCCAGGATGAGCCGCAGCGCGGTGCCCGCCACGAACAGCAGGACTATCCCCCTCGGCGTGGTCACGCCATCGATAGCGCGACGGGTGAAGGAGCGGTTCTCGGTGGGCTTGTTCACGAGGGACAGACTAGGTGGGGGGCGGGCTTATGAGCTTGCTTTCTCTCGCCTCGAGGGCGCCCATCTTCATGCGCATGGAGATGATCTCCCGAACCGTGCGAAGGATCACACCCAGCGTCGCTCCCTTCGGCCGTCCCGCCGTACGCGGATAGTGAGGGACACCGACCTCGACGATACGCAGACCCTTCTTCTGAGCTCGGATCATGAGCTCGGGCGAGATGAATGCCGACTCGGACTCGAGGTCGTCCATGACCTTCTTCAGTACATCCCTTCCAAGAAGCTTGAAGGCGCAGTCGACGTCGTGGACGCGAAGGCCGAAGACGAGACGTAGCACGTGGTGGTAAACGCGTGCGACGACGAGACGGTGGAACGGATCGTGTCTCTTGATGCGATACCCGATCGCCACCATGCCCGGTTCGAAAACGTCGGTCAAGCGTTCGATATCCGTCAGACGAAACTGCCGATCGGCATCGGTGAAGAACACGGCTTCCCCGCGCGAACCTTCGAGGCCGGTTCGCAGGGCGCGTCCGTAACCAAGGTTCTTCTCGTGAGAGATCAGCCTGATCTCGGGATGGGTCTCAGCCCTCACAGCGACGATCTCCGCGGTAGCGTCCGAGGATCCATCGTCCACCACGATGATCTCGAAGCGCTCGGCGTGAGCGGGAAGGACGCGAAGAGCCTCGTCAAGGACCAGCGCGATGTTCTCGGCCTCGTTGAAGGCAGGGAAGAAACAGGACAGAAAAGCGATACGCGTCGTTACGGCGTCCTCCCGGTCGGCTCGTTCGAAGCGCAACAGCCTAAGGGCCCCTCCCGATGTGGGAGAGACCCTTTTGACGGCTACTAGCTAGCCCAAACCTCTACGA
Source organism: Actinomycetota bacterium (assembly GCA_030859685.1). GTDB lineage: Bacteria > Actinomycetota > CADDZG01 > CADDZG01 > WHSQ01 > JACCXF01. The sequence goes on from JALZJQ010000182.1 coordinate 20,188, forward strand.
CGCTTAGGAGGTTGGGTTCGACGTCTGGTGATACTTCCGAGCACCGAGGAGCATGGCGCCGCCGGCCGCCACCAGCAACCCCGCAAGGATCAGCAGGGTAGAGACGGTACCGCCGGTGAAGGGCAGAACGGAGGAAGGACCCGTGGTGATGCGACGGCCCAGGATCGTTGTTCCGGGACTTGGTTGCGGGCGTGGTGCCTCACTCGGAGGCTGCGAGAAGAGCTGGGAGCCGGCGACCGAGGGCGAAGGCACCTCGCTCCCACCTGGAGGCTGGCTGCTCCCACCTGGAGGCTGGCTGCTCCCGCCCGGAGGCTGGCTGCTGCTCGGAGGCGCGCTCGAGGACGTCGATCCGCAGCCTTGCACCCAGAACACCTTGTACTTGGTGTCGGCCCCGATCGAGCCGTCGGCGTGAACCGTCAACTTGACGTGGTAGCCCTGCTGGGCGTGAGGCGTAGCTCCCGACTCGGCCAACGCGTCACTCAGATCGATAGTCACCGAGGCATCCAGGTCTCTTCCGCCTCCGGCTGCATCCTCACCGATGAACACGTTGCCATTCATGAGCCCGTTGTCCCCCGAGGGTGAAAGCGTGGGCGCATGCAGGGCGAACGAATAGTCGGCGTAGTAGTCGTCGTTGTCATCGTAGCCGTAGAAGTCGATCTGGAAGGTGCATCCCACGTGCGGCTCGTTATTCGGGTGATCGTCGAACGGGAGCGCGTCGATCTTTATGGTGCCGTTGTTCCCCGGTGGGTTCTTCTTCCCGCCGGAGTCCTTAGCGCCACCGGAACCCTGAGATCCAGAGCCCGCGGACGATCCGTTCCCGTTGCCGCCCGAGGAGGGCTTCGAGGGCTTAGCAGAGGTGTCCTTTGCTGGCTTCTTTGCGGCCGGCGTGGTCTTGACGGGCTTGGCCTTCGCAGGCTTAGCCCTCTGCTCCGACCCGCTGTCTTTCGCGTCCGAGGTGTCTTTCTTCATCTGACCCGGTGCGGACTCAGACTTTCCGGCTTCTTTCGGCTTCGCCGAACTCAAGGCCGTTCCGAAGAACATCGCAGCGATCACGAACAGAACTACAAGTGGTGCGAACCGGGCGCTCCAACGGGCCCTTTCCGTACGTGCCATTGCCGTCCCCCTACTTTCCGCTCAAGCTCTGGGCGGATCCACATGTCCCAGTCCGGCTCGATGAGCCCTTAGTCCTGCGGCTCTCTCCCCACTTTTTCCGGCTGGGTACATCTTCCATCCACTACAGAGCGTCGTCCACCGACTTCGGAGAGGTTCTTGCCCAGGTTTCGCGGGTTCAATCCGATCGTCACCCTTTTTTCTTGAAAAGGGAGGAACCTAAGAGGACGAATCGGCCGATCCGGACTCAGAACGCGACTGGTCACTGCACCTTGGAGCACGGCGAGCGCTGTTCAGGCGGCCGCGCGGAACCAGGCGACGGTCTGCTTCAGGCCCTCGTGCAG
>JALZJQ010000041.1 GCA_030859685.1 Actinomycetota bacterium
CGCCGGGCATGGAACGCTGCTCGAGAACGACGACGTCCAGGCCCCCGCGGGCGAGGTAGGACGCGCACGCCAGCCCGTTGTGCCCGCCGCCGACCATAACGACGTCGTAGGTGCGACCGCTCATCGACAGATCCTCTCTTCGCCCTGAAAGAGCCGTCAAACTATCCGGGCGGTCCGGCCCCGGCAACGGCCCAGTGTCTAAACTCGTCACCCCAACGCTGCCGGATTGGAGAACAACGCCTCGATGGATATCACTCTGGACAAGACCGATGCGGAGCTGCAGAGGCGCGCCCGTGCGTTCACCGAGCGGTACCTGTTCCCGCTCGAGCTCGAATGCGAGATGAACGACGGACTGAGCCCGCAAGCCACGAAGGCCGTCAAGGCCGCCATCGTCGAGCACGGCTTCGACGCGATCAACCATGCGGAAGAGGATGGGGGCCGTGCCCTCAGCCTGTTTCAGCAGATACTTATCCAGGAGGAGATGGGCAAGGCAACCGGCGCGCTCTGGGATCTGGTGTGGCGGCCCTCCCTCCCCATGCGCGAAGCGAGCGAGGCCCTGAAGGATCGATACCTGCGCCCTGCATGCAGAGGCGAGCGGCGTGACGCTTACGCGATCACGGAGGAAGGTGCCGGTTCCGACACATCAATGATCGAGACGACCGCGACGAAAGATGGAGACGGGTGGGTGATCCGAGGCGAGAAGTGGCACGTTACCGCTGGAGACATCGCCGACTTCTTCCTAGTGCACGCGTTGGTGGATGGGGATCCGGCGCGGGCCACCGTGTTCTTCGTGGACAAGGACCTGCCCGGGGTGACGAAGGTCCGTACTCCCAAATACATGCACACGTTCGTTTACGAACATCCGATCTTCGCCTTCGATGACGTACGCGTCCCGCTCGACAACGTTCTCGCCGATGTAGGCCGGGGTGACGACCTCACCAGGGATTGGTTCGTCGAAGAGCGGCTGATGATCGCAGCGCGTACGGTCGGAGCCGCCGCCCGTACGCTGGACCTCGCATTGGATTTCGCGTCGGGCAGACGAGCGTTCGGCAGAGCGATCGTCGATCACCAGGGGGTTGAGTTCATGCTCGCCGACACCGCCACCGAGATCATGGCGGCGAAGTCCCTTCTCTATCGGATCGGGCAACAGGTTGCCGGCGAGCTGGACCGAAAGCAGATGCACGCCGTGGCGGCCGCTGCAAAGCTGCACTGCTCGGAGATGGCGGGGCGCGCGGTGGATCGCGCCGTGCAGGTCTTCGGTGGGCGCGGCTACATGCGCGAGCAGCCGGTCGAAAGACTCTGGCGGGAACTCCGCGTCGACCGGATCTGGGAGGGCACCTCCGAGATCCAGCGCGTGATCATCGGCAACGAGCTCAAGAAGCGCGGGTCCGACGTCTATACCGGCTGGCCCGACTGACCCGTCCGGGGAACGAGTAGGGCATCCACGGCAACGGCGCCCTGCGGCCCGACGATGATCGGGTTCACGTCCAGCGCGTCGATGTAGTCACCAAGCTCCACCGCCAGCTGGGACAGGGCGATCACGGCACGCACGAGCGCCCCAACGTTTCCGCGGGGTGCGCCTCTCAGCCCCTCGAGCAGCGGGCGGGACCACAGCGAATCCACCATCTTCAACGCACGCTCTTCGGAGATGGGCGGAAGCGCGAAGCGACGATCGCCGAGCAACTCGATAAGGATGCCGCCGGCCGCGACCATGACCAGGGGGCCGAACTGATCGTCGTGCACGATCCCCAGGGCCATATCCATCCCTCGGGTGGCCATGGCCGAGACGATGACGCGTTCGCCCAAGCGCCGGGAGATGTCTTCGTACGCTCGAGTGACCGCGGCCTCGCCCAGCAGCCCTAAAGAGACACCGCCCACATCGGACTTGTGGCCGATGCCCTCAGCCGCCGTCTTCAGGACGACGGCGCCGCCTATCCGGCTCGCTGCGGTCAGCGCAGAACCGGCATCGGAGACTACGACCGATTCGACGACCGGAATGCCGTAGTCCCCCAGCAGCGCCAGCGTCTCGACCTCATCCAGAGAACCGCTAGCACGCAGTCTGTCGCCCCAACGCGTCGCTCGGCCCTCGTCGGACACCGCCTCCGTGGATCCCGGTGGGGCCAAACGGTCCCTGTACTCGAACAGGTGACGGAAAGCGTGCAATCCACTGTGGGTGCCCTCGAGGATAGGGATGCCGGCGTCACGGATAGAAAGGGCATCGCGCGGTTCGATCGCACTCGGAAGATTCGACAGAAGGGCGAACGGCTTGGTGGACGTAGCCCAGGCTTCCTTCGCGACGCGAACGTAGCCACCCTCGGGATACATCTCGGTGGTGAGGTCCACGCACAACGTGGTCGCCGCGGTGTCGGAGTCGGTCATCAACGCATCGATGCATTCCGAATAGATGGACTCATAGTCGTTGCCGGTCCCCCATGCGTCGAGAGGGTTCACGGCGGGGAGACCCTCCTCAAGCACCGCCTCGAGGCGGAGTTTGGTCTCGTCTGAGATGCCTGCGAATCGCACGCCCACCTCGGCCCCCGCATCGACGAAGTGCGCTCGCTCCCCTCCGGAGTCATGGATCGAAGCCAACCCTCCTGTGGCGGCTCGTCGACCAGGCGCGCACAGCTCCATCACGTCGGCCATCTCGCCCAGAGAGGAGACGCGCATGACCCCGTACGCCTCGAACAATGCCTCGTAGGCAGCGTCATCGCCCGCGAGCGCGCCGGAATGAGCTGCAACGAGTGCGCGCGCGGTGGGATCTCGCCCGACCTTCAGCACAACAACTGGGATGTCCCGTTCCGCGGCGTCGGCGAGAGCGGCTCTGAAAGGCGCTGGATCGCGCACGCTCTCCAGGAACATCCCCACGACACGCGTGGATTCGAGACGCAACGCGTACGAGAGGTAGTCCGCGGCGGTCGTCACGAACTCCTGACCAGAAGACACGAGCAGGTTGAACCGCAACCTCCGGTCGTTGTACGCGAACGCGGCGAAGGCCGAGCCCGAGTGAGAGATGAAGGTGATGTGTCCGGGCTCCATGTCGCCGGGCATGGCGTATCCGCAGGCTCGCAACCCTCGTTCGAGGTTCAAGAAGCCCATACAGTTGCCGCCGCACACTGACATGCCTGCATCGGACGCGATGGCCGTCAGTCGCTGGGACAGAGGGATCTCGCCCGGGGGAGTCTCCTCGAAACAGCTCGCGAAGATCACGGCGGCGGGGATCCCCAGAGAACCGGCCAGCGCCAGTTGCTCTTCCAGCTTCGGGTTGGGCACACCGAGGATCGCAAGGGCGACTCCGGCCGGCACGTCATCAAGTGACGGGAAACACTTCATACCCCCCACCTCCGCGTAGCGGGGGTTCACGGGGAAGATGTCGCCCTCATAACCTCCTCGCTCCAGCTCGTGGATCAGCTGCTGGCCGAACGAATCAGGGCGCGCGCTGGCTCCGACCACGGCCACCGACCGTGCTTCGAGCATGGGGACCACATCCCCGGGGCGTCCAGCCGGGGATGGCTGTGACGGGGTCACTTGCGGCGGCTGAACCTCGCCCTCTTCTCGTCTCTCAACGCGAGCCGGGCGGCCTGATACCCGGGTATCCCGCAAACGCCGCCGCCCGCGTGCGTCGCCGAGCTGCATTGATAGAGGCCGTGCACCGGCGTCCTGTAGTCGGCGAAGCCCGGCGACGGACGCATGTGAAACAGTTGCTCGGCCGACAACTCGCCGTGAAAGATGTTGCCACCGACGAGCCCGTACTCGTGTTCCATCTCGTAGGGGCCGATGACTTGCCGGTTGATGATCGATCCCTTGAAGTTGGGGGCCAGCTCCGTGTAGCCGTCGATAACTCGATCTGCATAGAGCTCGAGCTCGTCGCGGTGAGGCTCTGATGCCCACTCATGAGGGACCCACTGGGTGAACAGAGACATCACGTGCGTCCCCTCAGGACACAGCGAACGGTCGAAGAACGAGGGGATGCATCCATCCGAGAAAGGCCGTTCGGCTGCGCGCCCACTCTTGGCGTCCTGAAAGGCTTGCTCGAGGTACTCGACCGAATGCGCCAGCTCGATCGCACCGCCGTGGATCGCCGGATCGACACCCGGATCGGCGATGAAGTCCGGGAGCTCGGCTAGGGCGAGGTTGATCTTGACCGTGCCGCTGCGCGTCTTCCACCGTTCGATGTCCTTGCGGAAATCGTCGGGCAGCTCATGTGGCTGCAGCATCTGGAGAAAGGTGAGTTTGGGGTGCGTGTTCGCGAGGACGACATCGGAATACAATTCCTCGCCGCCCTCGAGGACTACGCCTGTGGCATGCCCGTTCTTCACGAGTATCCGCTCCACCGACGCGTTCGTCCGAACGGTGGCCCCGTGCGACTCGGCCGACGACCTGATCGCGTCCGCTACCGCGCCCATCCCACCCTCGGGGAAGCCCCAGCTCCCGAGCCGACCGTCTCCGACGTCTCCGATCGAGTGGTGGGCCATGACGTAGGCGGTACCGGGTTCGTCGGGGCCCGCCCATGTGCCGATGATCCCGTTGATCGCATGAGCGGCCTTCACTTGAGGTGACTCGAACCAATCGTCGAGGAGGTCGGTGATGCTCATCGTCATTAGTCTCGTGACGTCGCCCGTCTTGCGTACGTCGAGCCCGCGCACCTGCCATGCGAGACGCACCTGATCGACGAGATCACCGGGTCGCCGCGATCCGACCTTGGGAGGGATACGCATCAGGAGCGGGCCAAGGATGTCCGCAAGGCCCTCGAGCCACGCCTCCCATTTCGGGAAAGCGTCCGCGTCTTTCTTCGAGAACTGAGCGATCTGCTCGTAGTCGTGCTTGTCGTCGGTTCCGAAGATCTTCAGCGACCGGCCATCAGGGAACGCAAGGTAGTAGGCATCCATCGGGAATACGCGATATCCATGCCGCTCCAGCTCGAGGTCGTTGATGATGGTCGGAGGCATGAGGCTCATGACATACGACAGCGTCGTGACCTTGAAATCGTCGTCCCAGGGCGAATCCGTTGCAGTGGCCCCACCGGTCTTGTGCCGGGCCTCGAGGACGAGGGGTTTCTTGCCCGCACGGGCCAGATAGGCAGCGGCCACCAGTCCATTGTGGCCCCCACCGACCACGATCGCATCGAGCTTTGTCGCCATTGACGCCCCCTGCGTGTCGGATGAACCTTGTTAGTTGCGTTAGTAGTGCAGCATACCTAGCATGAGCACCCGATCTACGAGATGAAACAGGGGGAAGGGAGCAACGATGCACCACCCGCGCGAGCATCCGCTATTCCGGTCGCCCATCAACCGCAGGGACTTCATACGGCGGTCCGCAGCGACAACAGCCGGTTTGTCCGGGATGGCCGCGCTGCTCGCGGCGTGCGGCGGCGGCGATGACGGCGGCAGCGCCTCCGGGATCGAGGTCGCCAGCCGTGAGAATCCCTCGACGCTGCCCTTATCCGACGACAACCCAGCGATCGAGTCGGGCCTCGAGCCGGAAGCCGGCCCATTGAAGATCTACAACTGGGCCGATTACGTCTGGCCCAAGGTGGTGAAGGACTTCGCGGCCGAGTACGACGTCGACTTCGAGATCACGACCTTCTACAACATGAGCGAGGCGGTCGCGAAGATCCGCACAGGACAGGTCGACTTCGACATCTTCTTCCCAACGGTGGACCCCACCCCCAAACTGGTCGCGGCTGGTCTGCTCCAGCCCCTCAACCACGACTACCTCCCGAACCTCGAGGCGAACGTGTGGCCCGAGCTGGCGGACCCCTTCTACGATCAGGGTTCGCGGTACACCGTCCCGTACACGATCTACACGACCGGTATCGCGTGGCGAAGCGACATGGTCGATCAGGACATCTCCGCTATGGACAATCCCTACGACATCTTCTGGGACCCCGCGAATGCCGGCAAGGTCGGGATCTACGACGACTACCGTGAGGCCATGACCATGGTGCTTCTGCGAAACGGGGTCGAGGACATCAATACGGATGATCCAGAACTGATCAACATGGCGCGGGATCAGCTGGTCGAGATGGCCGAAGCCGTCAACGTGCGCACGACGATCGACGGCACCTATTCCGGCATCCCGGAAGGACGGTTCGCGATCCATCAGGCGTGGTCGGGCGACATCGTGGCAGCCCCCTTCTACTTCCCGAAGGCGGACTACGGGGATCCGAAAGGGCTCTTGCGGTTCTGGTGGCCCTCCGACGGCACGATCGGGAACGACATGATGGCCATCCCCAAGTCCGCCAAGAGCCCCGTCCTCGCGCACCATTTCCTGAACTTCATGCTCGACAACAAGCACGCGGTCGAGAACTTCAGCTGGGTCGGTTATCAGCCGCCCCTGAACTCGCTCGACCCGGACCAGCTCGTCAAGGATGGCTACGTGGTTCCCAACCTGAGGTCCGCGATCGTCGAGAAAGAGAGCTTCGACACCGGCATCGTTCAGACCACCCTGACTCCCGAGGTCGATCAAACGTGGCAGAACGCCTGGTCGGACTTCAAGTCCGGGGTCTAACGGTTACCAAGGTCTAGCGAGGTGGCGCAGGAAACAGGGGCGAAGGGTTCCCGACGGGGAGCAGTCGGGCTGCCCCGGTGGTTCTGGCCCTCGTTCGCGCTGCCCGGCGTGGGGTGGCTCCTGTTGTTCTTCGTGGTGCCCTTCTACGCCATCCTGTCGGTGGCGATGGGCAAGCTCGATCCCATCTTCAGTACAGCCACACCCGAGTGGAACCCGATCAAGTGGAACCCGGACTCCTTCGGCGAGGTACTCCAAAGCCCAGAACTTCAGGGCGTTCTGTTCCGCACCGTCGTTTACGTCGCGGCTGCAGGCATCATCGCCCTGCTGGTGGGTTATCCCGTCGCCTATTACATCGCGCGTCACGGGGGCCGGTTCAAGACCCTGCTGCTGGTACTTCTGATCGCTCCGTTCTGGATCAGCTACCTCATGCGCATGCTCGCGTGGGTCAACCTGCTGCAGGATGACGGTTACGTGAATCAGATCCTGATGTTCTTCAACTTGCTCGATGCACCTCGAGCCTGGCTCTCGGGTGAACCCTCGACCGTCATCCTGGGACTCGTCTACGGGTACATCCCGTTCTTGATCCTCCCGCTGTTCGCGGCTCTGGACCGCATCGATACCCGGGTTATGGAAGCGGCGCGGGATCTGGGTGCGAGCCCGATGCGCACCTTCTGGCACGTGACCATGCCGCTCAGCAAGCAAGGCATCCTGGCGGGCCTGGTGATCATCCTGCTTCCGATGTTCGGTGATTACTACACGCCGGACCTGTTGTCGGGTGTCCCTCGGACGTCGATGATCGGGAACCAGGTCAACTTCTTCATCCATTCGGGGACCGGCGGGAATAGGGGCGCGGCTATCGTCATCATCTTGTCGGCCCTCGTGAGCCTTCTGATGGTCTATTACCTGGTCACGGTGGCGAAAGCCGCTCGTGAAGCGAGGACATGACGTGAGCGACTCAACCGCGGTGCAAAGGGCACCCGAACGGAGTTCGCCTTCGGCGGTGGCGCGTCTCCGGGACAGACTGGCGAATCCGTGGGGTAAACCACGCTTTCTCTCGGGGTTCACCTGGCTCTACATCGCGTGGTCTTTGGTACCCGTCCTGATCGCCGTGCAGTTCTCGTTCAACGCCGGACGGTCGAGGAGCACGTGGCAGGGATTCTCTCTCCGCTGGTACACGAGCGACCCGGACCTTTCCGTGCTCAACGATCCCGCGCTTCGCTCGGCTATGACGCAGAGCCTCAAGCTGGCGGTGCTGACGATGCTCATCGCCACGCCGATCGGCGTCGGGCTTGCACTCGGCTTGGCGCGGTGGCGCGGCAGAGGTTCGGGGGCCTCGAACCTATTGATGCTGTTCCCCTTAGTTACGCCCGAGATCGTCATGGGCACCGCGCTGTTCCTCGTGTTCGTATTCCTTCTCACGTTCATCCAGCTGGGAACCGAAGCCCAGCTCATCGGGCACATCACCTTCTCGATCTCCTATGTCGTGATCGTCGTGCGAGGGCGCCTGTTCGCCATCGGAAAGGAATACGAGGAAGCTGCGATGGATCTGGGCGCCTCCCCCACCCAGGCGATCCGCCTGGTGTTGTTACCGCTGCTTGCGCCGGCGATCTTCGCCGCCCTCATGATCGTGTTCGCCATCTCGATCGACGACTTCGTGATCAGCGCGTTCCTTTCCGGCGGCCAGGGGTCAGAGACGGTGCCGGTCCGCATCTACAGCAACGCCCGTGCGGCTCCCAATCCAGCCCTGAACGCGCTCGCGTCCGTCATGCTCGTCTTCTCGCTGCTCGCGATCGCGGCGGCCATCCTCGTTCACAAGCGCTTCTCGAGCAGCGGTCAAAAGGGCGGCGGCGAAGCCGTACGGGACTTCGCCCGCCTCGAGATCTGACCGGACGCTAGGCCGGTGGGGGTGAGAAGCGGAACTCATCGCCCGCTTCGTGCCGGTCCGCCGCGCCCTCCACAGGTGCGGCATCTGTCACGACCGGTTCGGAGATAGTAAGTACGCGCAGGGCTTCGGCGGGTAAGCCCACGCTTACGGGTGAGCCCTGTTGAAAGGGCAGCGCGTCACCCTGATTCTGGACGAGTGCTTGCAGCGTCTCCCCATGGGCGAGGTTCACGATCAGTTGAGTAGCGGAGCCCAGGTAGACGGTGCGCTCGATCATCCCCGGGATGCGGTTCTCGCCCCCGGTTCCATGGTCGTCCACCCGCACTCGTTCCGGACGGATCGTCACCTTGACGTCGCCCGATGTATCGATGGCTCCTTTGGCCGCGGCGAACTCGAAGTCACCCATGGTCACCCTGCACGTTCCGTTAGAGGGTCCATGGGCACGCGCATTCATGAGGTTCGAAACGCCCAGGAAGTCGGCGACGTAGGCGGTTGCCGGCTCCTCGTAAACCGTCTTGGGGGGGCCTACCTGCTCGACGTGCCCGGCCGACATCACCGCGATCCGATCCGACATCGTGAGCGCTTCCTCTTGGTCGTGCGTCACGTAGATGAACGTGATCCCGACCTGTTCCTGCAACGCCTTCAGCTCGATCTGCAGCGCTTTCCGGAGCTTCGCGTCGAGGGCCCCCAGCGGCTCGTCCAGCAACAACACGGAGGGGTTGAGGATGAGCGCCCGCGCGAGCGCCACCCTCTGTTGCTGGCCCCCGGAAAGGTGTCCCGGCTTGCGCTTCTCGAGTCCCTCGAGCTGTACCAACGCCAGTGCGTCGCCGACCTTCTTCCTGCGCTCCGCCTTCGAAACGTCCTTGAAGCGCAACCCGAACGCCACGTTCTCGGACACGTCGAGATGCGGGAACAGGGCATAGCTCTGAAACACGGTGTTGACGTTGCGCTTGTGGGCTGCCGTGTAGGCGACATCCCTACCGTCGAGCACAACACGGCCGCTCGTCGGTCGCTCGAAACCCGCGATCAATCGGAGGGTCGTTGTCTTCCCGCACCCCGAAGGCCCCAGGAGCGAGAAGAACTCGCCCCCCGGGATCTCTACATTGATGCCGTCGACGGCGACGACATCATCGAATTTCTTGACGAGATCGATGAGCCGGACCTCTCCCCCCGAATCGCTCACCCGCGCAAGGCTCCCGCAAAGGTCCGGAAGTTGTCGATGAATCGCCGGGCATCGTCCGCGGAATGTTGGGGCGACAACAGCCACTGCTCGGCCTTGCCCCAGGGCGGTAGGAAAACTCCGCCATTGTGTTGGAAGAGCCAATGACAGTGGCTGTATCTGTCGTCGATCTGCAAGAACTCACGATAGTTGTGCACGGGGGCGGGGGCAAAGGTGATGCATCCCTTCGCCCCGATGGCCACGACGTGTGCAGCGAGATCAAACTCGCGTATCGCTTCCTCACAGCCCTGAACCATCTGTGTCCTGAGCGACGAGACGGTTTCGTACGCGTCGTCAGTAAGCACCTCCGTCAGCGTCGCCAGAGACGCCGCCATGGTGAGGGGGTTCCCGTTGAAGGTCCCGACCTGTTCGTACTCGCCTTCGACGATCAGGTTCATGACCTCCGTCGTCCCCCCGAGAGCGCCGCAAGGAAGCCCACCGCCAAGGGCCTTCGCCAGGCAGATGATGTCCGGGGACACGCCGAGATAGGCGGTCGCGCCGCCCGGGGACACGGTTAGACCCGTCTTGACCTCGTCGAAGGCGAGAAGGGCCCCGTCCTCGTGAACCACCGACTTCACTTGCTCGAGATAGCCGTCGCGCGGCGGAATGATGCCCGAGTTCATCATGATCGGCTCCATGATCACGCCGGCGATCTCGCCTGGGTGGCGTGCAAAAGCGCGCCTCAGACTCTCGATGTCGTTGTACTCGATCACGACGACAAGATCTGTCACAGCGCTGGGGATCCCCGTCCCGGATGGAGCACTTAAGGGGTAGTCGGGATCATCACCGATCTCGGATGCATCGTTCGCCACCGACACCATCACCGAATCGTGGTGACCGTGATAGGTACCTTCGACCTTGACGATCTTGTCGCGCTTCGTAGCGGCCCGCATGAGGTGTACCGCATCCATCGTGGCTTCCGTGCCCGAGTTGGAGAAGCGCCACAGAGGAAGACCGAACCGTCTGGCCAGCTCCTCTGCTACGGCGATGGAGTCCTGAGTGGGCTGAGCGAAGTGGGAGCCTCGAGAGATCCGCCTCGACACCGCCTGCACGATGCGAGGGTGTGAGTGACCTACGGCCATCACGCCATAGCCGCCGTGCAGGTCGACGTACTCGTTACCATCCGCGTCATAGACCTTGGAGCCCGCCCCGTGGCTGATCCACACCGCCTGCGGGCGGGCGATCTGCCACGACGAGGTCACGCCCCCGGCCAACGATTCGCGTGCGCGCTCGAGTAGCCGGGCGGACTCGGGCTGGCGCTCGAGGAAGATCGCTTCCTGCTCTTCGATCAGCGCGTCGAGCCGGCCATCGTTCGGCTCGGACCTAGCGGGTTCTGAACTCACGACAACCACCCCTCAGCCCACCAGTCCTCGGGCGCCTCGTTTGAACAGCTGATCCGAGATGATTATGCGCTGGATCTCGGAGGTGCCCTCCCAAATGCGGTCGACGCGAAGCTCACGATAGAAGCGCTCCGCCACGTTCTCACGCATGTAACCCCGGCCCCCGAATATCTGTACCGCGCGGTCGGCCACCCTGTTCGCCATCTCCGATGCGTAGAGCTTCGCCATCGAACACTGCGCGTGCTGTGTCTTCACGTCGAGGCCCTCGTCGATCGACTGAGCGAGACGATAGGTCATCAGGCGTGCCGCCCACAGTTCGGTCAGCGAATCGGCGAGCATGAACTGGATCGCCTGGTACTCGGATAGAGCATGGCCGTAGGCGCGTCGTTCCTGGGCGAACGAAGATGCCTCCTCGATGAGCCGCTCGGCTCCGCCGCAGCAGCGTGCCGCGATCATCAGACGCTCGTAGCGGAACCACTCGTAGGCGAAGTCGAGCCCGGCCCCCTCGCGGCCCACGAGATTCGCCTCGGGAACGCGCACGTCCTCGAAGGCGAGGATCGGATGGTGAGCCGCGTAGGTATGGCTGTACGCCGGGGTACGCACCGTTCGGATCCCGGCGGAGTCGAGATCGACGATGAACATCACATGCGAACCAGCATGCTCGCCCTCGGTCAGTTTGCCCTGGAAGAAGGCATAGTCGGCGTGATTCGCAGAGGTCACGTGCCATTTCACGCCGTTCAGGACGTAGTCATCGCCGTCGCGTGCCGCCGTCGCCGATATCGCGTCGACGTCTGATCCGGCGTCCTCCTCCGTTATGGCGTAGCACTCGTGGCGCTCGCCCCGGATCGTCGGCTCGACCCACTCCCGGAGCTGGTGCTCCGTCGCCACCTTGGGCAGCCAGCCGGCGGGCGCGTCGAATACCCACCCCAGCGCGTTCGTCACCCGGCCGCTCTGCTCGGACACGAGAACCTGCTGAAACATGCTGAGCCCGGGTCCCCCGAGGTCTTTGGGCATGGTCATCGCGTTGAGTCCCAGTTCGGCGATACGCGCCTTCTGCGCATCGCGCCGTTCGGGGGGGATGACGCCCTCGTTCATCTCCGCCTCGACCTCGTGGGGGATCAGCTCGGCATCCACGAAGGCGCGCGCCTTTTCCTGAATGGTGCGGTCTTGATCCGACATCGGGTAGTTCATGGGCTCCCACCGGTGCTCGCACGCCTCGGATAACCAGTCCCGCCGAACAGGCTGTGCCGCCTGCGCGCCCGGCGAGGAGTCTTGCGAGAGGATACGCAGCATCCCGTCGTTACGAAAGGTCTTCGTTGTCCTCCGTTGAACTCGTTCCCCGGACGAAAAGCACAAAGGAACTCCTAGGGTCCCTGGCCGTGTCCTATCTGATCTTCGGGGGGTTCTGGGGGGCCTGGGCCGTCATCTTCAGTGGTCGTCGTGGCAACTGTGGGCAGCGCGATAGGCGGGTTGCTCCGCCGAGCGGGCCCTAAGCTCGCTGAGCCTCAGCGAGCCTAGAAGTTCCAGAAATCGAGATCGGCCGAGATAAACGCTCTCTGCATCCACCCCGAGATATTGGTGATCTGATCGGTTAGGAACAGGATGCCGACCACCACCAGAAGCACCCCGCTCACGAGGTTCACGACGCGCGTGTGCTTCCGCAGCCACTTCAATGCGCCGGTGAGCCGCGACACCCCCAACCCCGCGAGTATGAACGGGATCCCCAGCCCGAGCGAGTAGACGGCGAGAAGCAACGCCCCCTCCGCCGGCCCACCATTCGTGCCTAGGCCCGCGGCCATCGTTAAGGCGGCGCCCATCGTGGCGCCGATGCAGGGGCTCCAGCCGAACGCGAACGCGGCGCCCAGGACGACGCTCCCCCACGCGCCCGCCTTGGGCGAGGGATGGAAACGGGCCTCGCGATAGAGCCAGGGCACCTTGATGATGCCCATGAAGATGAGCCCCATCGCGATGATCAACACGCCTCCCACCTGCATCAGGGCCACTCGGTGGTCGCGCAGAAACGAACCGAGGTACGTGGCACTTGCGCCGAGGGCGACGAACACGAGGGTGAAGCCGAGAACGAACGCGCACGCGACCAGACCGGTTCGCAGAGAGCTCCGCTCCCCCTCGCTCGCGCCGAGGCCCGAAATGTAGGAGAGGTAACCCGGAACGATCGGGAGCACGCACGGGCTGAGGAACGACACGAGCCCGGCGGCGAACGCGATCGGGACGAGTGCGATCGGAGCGGTCGGGTCGGCCACGGCTCAGTCCCTGCTCAGCAACACGTCGAGCTCGCTCAGCAACAGGTCCTCGGTGAGGGCTCCCGGCACGTGATCAACGATCACGCCCTCGGAGTCGATGAAGAACGTCTCGGGCTGCCCGGTTAAGCCGTAGTCGTCGAATATCTCGAGAGACTCGTCGCGGACGCTCGGGTACTCCATGCCGTAGCGCGTGGCGAACTCGAGGGCGTCGGTGCGCCCATCCCTGATGTTGACCCCGACGAACGCGATGTCATCGCCAAGCCGCTCATGAGCGCGGACCAGCATGGGGGCCTCGTCCCGGCAGGGCCCGCACCACGAGGCCCAGAAGTTCAGAACCACCGGGCGCCCCTCGAGCTCCTCGAGGGCCAGCGAGTCCCCGTCCCCGAGGAGCGGAGCGCTGAACGCCGGGGCAGGGTCGCCCGGCGCCGGGGGGCCACCCGTGGTGTTCCTCAGGCCGAGGCCCAGGAGGCCCACGAAAGCGAGGCCGGGCACCAGGAACCAGGCCAGACGGGTGAGGCGTTTCGTATTGGAGGTCGACGGGCTCGCTGCTGTGGCGTCCACCCAGTCATTGTCGCGTGGGTCCCCGGCTAGCCCTCTAGACGCGCGTCCCGCGGGCCATGTAGGTTTGGCCTCGAGGAGGGGGCGGTCGCGTGACCGTCCCCTTTCCGCGCCTCATGCCCGGAAGGAGCGCCCGCGCGGCGCCGAGAGCATGGAGGTGTCATGACCGAGGTTGAGTCCCCGCTCATCGAGGTTCTGCCAGAAGAGGAGAGACGCCGGCTGCTGGAGCGCGGCGTGCCCCGGGATCTGACTCCCGGCGAGGCCCTCTACTTCGCCGGGGAACGCAGCGGCCGCGTGCATTTCGTTCGAGGTGGCGTCATGAAACTGTCGGCGCGGAACGGCGAAGGGGACGAAGCCATCCTCGGGCTCGCCGTCGCGGGCGAGCTCGTCGGCGACATCGCAGCGATCGACGGACTTCCGCAACCGCTTGATGCCGTGGCGGCAACGCGTGCATCCGTTCTGGGCATCGACACCGCGCTCCTCGTCGATGTCCTGGCCCGCAACGCTCCTGCAGCGATCGAGCTCGCACGGATGATGGCGCAACGCGCTCGCTGGATGGCCGACACCGCGCTCGAGCGCACCGCAAGCGAGGTGCCCGCTCGGCTGGCGGGCCGGTTGCTGGATCTCGCGGATCTACTCGGTTACATAAGCGACGGGTCCGTCGAGGTCGAGATGCCGATAGCGCAAGAGGATCTGGGGCGCCTGGCCGGGATGTGCCGGGAGAGCGCCTGCAAGACGCTTCGTAGTTTCAAAGCGGCCGGACTACTCGATTACAAGGGCCGGCGGTTCCGCATACTGCGGCCAGATGCCCTGGAACGGATCAGGTGCGCAGGGCGCGCCTCAAAACCTTCCCGCTGAGTAAGTGCGGCAACTGCTCGACGAACTCGATCGTCTCAGGGCATTTGAAACGCGCGAGCCGGCCGCGCAGGTCGGTCAGCAGTTCGATGACATCGAGGTGCGCTCCCGGCTCGAGCACGACGTAGGCCTTCACCGCCTCACCGGAGTAGTCATGCGGGATCCCGATCACGGCCGCCTCGCGCACCCGGTCGTGCTGGGTCAAAGCCTGTTCGACCTCCGAAGGAAAGACGTTGAAACCGGACACGATGATGAGATCGCGCTTGCGATCGACCAGATAGATGTAGCCATCCTCGTCCTTCACGGCGACATCTCCCGTATGGAACCAGCCGTCCACCAGTACCTTGTTCGTTTCGTCCGGCTGGTTCCAGTAGCCCTGGAAGACGTTCGGCCCCCGGACGACCACCTCACCCGGATCGCCCAGCTCGACCGTTCGCCCGTCTTCTCCGATGAGCTCCAGCTCGACCTGCGGCAACGGCTTACCAACCGAACCGGGCCGCGGTTCGGCCGCCATCCGGTTCGAGGTGATCGTCGGGGCCGTCTCCGTCAACCCGTAGCCTTCGTAGATATCGATCCCGAAACGGTCCTTGAACCCGAGCAGGATCTCCGGCGGAAGTGGGGCGGCGCCGGAGACCGCGAGCCTGACGTTGCTGAGGTCGGACCCACCGGCATCGGGCGCGCTCGTCCAGGCGACGTACATGGGGGGGGCGCCGAACAGCACGCTCACTTTGGCGTCCTGGATCAGTTTCAACGTCGCAAGTGGATCGAAGCGCTCGAGGATCACGCCCGTGGCGCCGTTCATGACGAGGAGACCAAGCGTCACGTTCAACCCGTAGATATGGAACAGCGGCAGCGCCAGAAGCAACACGTCGTCCTGCGTTACGTGGGCTTCGGGTATCGCCATCTGCTGCTCGAGGTTCGCCAGGAGGTTGCCGTGCGTCAACATCGCCCCCTTGGGCTGTCCCGTCGTCCCCGAGGTGTACGCGAGCACCGCGAGGTCGTCCTCGTCAACCGTTGGATCGACCGGGCGCCCATCCGGGGGGCCCAACTCGTCCCATGCGGACTCGTCCCCGATCGCATCGATGCCACAGCGTCGGGCCGCGGTCACAGCGACCTCGCCGAAAGGCCCCGCCCCTAGCAACGCAACCGAGCCACAGTCCGCTAGCAACGATTCGACCTCGCCCTCGGTCAACATCACGTTCAGGGGCACGGCCACTGCCCCGGCCCGCAAGATGCCGAAGTAAGCGAAGGCGAAGTGGATGCAGTTGTGCATGGCGATCGCCACCCTGTCGCCGGCGGTCACCCCCTGAGCCAGCAGCCAGCGCGCGACGCGATCGGCCTCAGCGTCCAGGCGACCGAAGCTGCATGGGGTGCCCGGATCCGAGGCGACGAGCAGGGCCGCCTTGTCCGGCATGCGTTCTGCGGACCGCCTCAGGAGCGCGGGTACGTTCATGTCGCCATTCTCCCCCGGGCGGCCGCTCTCTGCAAACTATTGCAAGCAGGCGCTTGCGAAAGTTTTCCTAATCCAGTAATTCCCTCAAGGCCCGACCCCGAAATCCCGATGCTGAACGCGAAGCGTCGGGACCGGGGCGACTACCAGTACGGCCCGTAGTGGGTCGTACTCGAGCCTCCCAGCCCGCCCCAGCCGCACCGGCTCGACACTTCACAAACGCCTCCGGATTCCCGGAGGCGTTTTTTTGCGCTCTCTCATCCAACGCACGTCCGTCAGACCCGAGGGGGGTCTGGGGGGAGTAGGTCGCC
>JALZJQ010000055.1 GCA_030859685.1 Actinomycetota bacterium
TCAACCCGAGAGCCTGCAGCCGTCGATCCCACGTATTCGCGTAACCTCAGCTTGAGCTGCGACCCCGCTGTCTCGGCCCGCGCCCATAACGAAGCCCGATAGGTGCCCTCTTGGGTTTTCAGCACCCAGTTGGGCGAGTCGTTGAGTGTGCACGAAACCGCCGTGGCCGTATCGTTGCTCACCTTCCCCGCCTGCAAGCCTGAATGGGGGGAGGTCGTAGAACGGGTCAGCGTAACTCCGGTGGGTGAGGCCATCCACCCCGTCGTGGATGACTCGAAGCCGCCGTTCCCCACGAGCTCCTTGCTGGCTTCCACGGTCGTGGTCGTCGTAGACGACAGCCCGAGGGCGTCGGTCACTGTCACGCTAACGGGAAAGGCGCCGCTGGAGGTGAACGTGTGCGTAGCCGTCGGTTGCGCCTGCGGGCCGACGACGGTGCCATCTCCGAAGGAGAAGCGATACGACACGATGGGATGCAGCTCGGTGTCCGTCGATTGTCCCGCGTTCGCCGTCACGTCCAGGGGGACGAGTCCCGACGACGGAGAGACGCTGAGGCGTGCGACCGGGACTGCGTCCACCTCGATATCCACTTGTCCCGTCGCGGTACCTCCGGCTCCGTCCGCGATCGTGTAGGTGAACAAGTCCGGTCCCTCGTACCCCGGGGCGGGCACATAGGTGATGGTTCCACCCGGATTGAAAGAGGCGGAACCCTGCGCCGGATCGCTGAGGGAAGTGATGATCAGTTCGTCTCCATCGATGTCGCTGTCGTTGCCTAACACCTCGAAAGAGGATGCTTGGTCCATCGCAACGATCTGTGCGTCGTTCCCGGCGACGGGAGCATCGTTCGTCGGTCGCACCTGCACAGAAACGCTGGCGACATCGGTCGCGCCGCCAGGGTCTTTGACCGTGTAGGTGAACGCGTCCGGACCGTTGTAGTTCGTCGCAGGCGTATAGGTGATCGTTCCTGCTGCGTTGATGGCTGCGGATCCGTGCGAAGGCGCGTCGACCCCCTGGAGGGTCACGTCATCCCCATCCGGATCCGAATCGTTCGCCAGCACGTCGATGGTTGACACCGAATCCTCGTCTGTATCGGCGAAGTCATCAACCGCCTCGGGCGGGGCACTGGCGGTGACGGTGATGATGACTTGGCCCGTGGTGCTTCCACCCCGTCCGTCGACGACCGTGTACTCGAAGGAGTCGGGACCGATGTAATCGACGGTCGGTACGTAGGTGATCCGGCCCATGATGCCAGTTGTCGCTGCGCCGTGGGAGGGGCTGGTGACCTGAGTTACCGACAAGGGATCTCCTTCGACATCCGAATCGTTCGCCAAGACGTCGACGACCACGGGTGTCCCCTGACGCGTTACGGCCTCGTCGCCTTGCGCAACCGGAGGATCGTTTACGGGTTCAACTGTCACGGTGATTTGCGCCGTCGCCGACAGGCTGCTGCTGTTCGCTATCGAGTAGTTGAACGTGTCGGTGCCGTTGAAGTTGGCGTCGGGCGAGTAGTCGATGGTTCCGTTCGATCCAACCACCGCCGCGCCATAGGGGGGATCCGCCACGCTGCTCACTTGCAACGTGCCCCCGTCGGGATCCGAGTCATTTGTCAGGACTGGGATGGAGAGGGGAATGTCCTCCATCGTCGTCACCTGGTCGTCCACGGCCACCGGCGCGCTTGGGGGCTTGTACTCGTACGCGCCTCTGTCGTCGTAGGTGCGGGTGCCGGCTCCGGTGTTGACCGTTCCAGGATCGTCGATGCGGGGGCGACCCTCGAGATCCGTCGTTCGCTGGCCGCTGGCACCGGAGTTCGCCGAATCGATCGCAGGGGAGCCTCCCTTGAGATGGAAGTCACCCATGGCTGCGCTCCTGAAGAGGGGATCGGCCTCGATTCCGCGTGCCTCCTGCGCCACCGCCGCTCTGAAGGCCGACAACGACATATAGGAGTTGTTGCCCCACACGATCTGGGTACCGGGGGAGCTCAACCAGACGAGGTCAAAGTTGATGGTCGTCCCGGAGATGGAGTTGGCGTCAATCCGGATGTTTCCGCGGGTGCGCGTACTGGTTATCCCGTTGTCGACGCTGACGTTGTTGGCCAGGGTCCCTCCGGTCGACCCGCTGGTCGATCCACCCTCCAAGTTGATGCCGGCGGTGTCGTTCCTGTAGATGGTATTGCCGATGATGCGTTGTCCGCTCGCTCGCAACACATCGATGCCATGGTCTCCGTTGTCGTAGGACACGTTGTTGACGATGAGGTTGTTCCGGGCGCCCGTGTAGACCTGTATTCCGGAGTCTTCGTTGTGGTGCGTGAGGTTGCCGACCACGGTGTTTCCGGTAGCGCGCAGGTCGATACCCGGAGCGGCTCTCTGGTATTGCCTGGCGTTCTCGAAGACGTTGTTGTTTCGGACCTCGACCCTCGTCGTGGTGCCTTTTAGGTGGATCCCTGCATCGGTGTTGTTATGCACGACATTGTTCACGAGTAACGAATCGGTTGTGTCGCTTACGTAGATGCCTCTGGCAGTCAGGCCGCTGACAGGCTCTCCCGCACCCGAGACATCCATCCCTTCGACCGTGATGTTCGAGGAGTCGCTGATGTAGATGGCATGATTGCTGGTGTTCGAAACACGGAAGCCGCGCAGCGTGATCCAGTCTCTAGCGGGAAATTCGAATGCGCTCGCACCTCCTGTGACCAGCACGTCCGCCCCCGGTGCCGTCTGGAAGACGATTGGTGCTCCCGCGGTGCCGGACTCACCGAATTCGACGTGCTCGAAATATGTGCCACTCCGTACCAGGACCGTGTCTCCAGCTCCAGCTCTCGCGGCTGCCGGGCTGATCGAGCAGAAAGGCGACGTGCTCGTGCCGGCGCTGGAGCATTGAGGATCGTTCTTGTCCACGTAGAAGATGACGCCCGCCGCGCCGCTCGGCGTCGCGCCAAGACCCACGGCTGCGATCGCGACGGTGATCAGAGTTGCGAAGATACGGCGAGGCTTCTTGGTCATGACACACTCCCCACTAGCTGTGCTCTCTCGATCTCGGATGAGCGCGTCGAACGGAAGAACACACTCACAAGGACAGACATGACGGTTATGTAGGCCGTGCTGGAGGCAACGGCGGCGCCGATCGCTCCGAACGGGGGTATCAACAAGAGGTCCAGCACAACGGTTATCGCGAGTCCGGCGCCCATGGCGATCGAATTCAGCCCGGGACGTCCACTGCCGTAGAGATACGCGGTGACCACCGATGAGACCCCTTCTCCCGCCAGGCCGAGCAGAAGGATGTGGGCGGGCCCTACGGCGGCTCCGAACTCGCCGCCGTAGACCGTCGGCAGGAGGAAACCGGCACTCAGGGCGAGGGGTACGGCGGCCACCAACGTGGTCCCGCCCATCCTCGGGAGCAGCCGGCGAGCTTCCACGGCCGCTGTGGCGGGACCCTCGCGCGCGTACTTTGGATACAGAACGTAGGTCGCCGACAGTGGAAGCAGCCGAAGGAGCTCCGCGAACTTCGAGGCAACCGAGTAGATGCCGAGAACCGCCGGCCCGGTTAGCGCGCCCAGCAGGAGGAAGTCCAACCGAAGGTTCAGGAGCACCAGCAGACCCCCTACCTGTGCGCGCGCTCCGTATCCCGCGACGGTGCGGGCCAAGTGCAAGGAAGGGGCCCCCCCCGCAAAGAAACGGGCATTGATGAGCCGGATCCACGAGACCACAGCCGCGGCCGCGTCGCCGGCGATCAGCCCGATCAGGATGGCTTCGTAACCCCGGAAGCCGCCCCAATAGACAAGAGCGAACGCTGGAAGGAACAACACCTCTTCCAGCACGATCACGCGATTGGCGCCGGCGAGATCTCCGCTTCCCTGGCTGCAGGATTTTGCGGTTGCGACGAGGAGGTGCGTGAAGACCATGATCCCGCCCCAGGCGAGCAGGTCGGCACCGACACCCTCGAAGAAGGTCCGTTCGAGAAGGGGAGCCGCGAGCATCCATACGATTGCTCCCGCGATCCCGCCGGTGAACGCCATTGCGATGATCGTGGACTTCAAACGAGGATCGGATCGAGCGTCTCCGGCCAAGAAGTAGGTGACCGCCCCCGGTAGACCGGCAGACACGATCACGCCGACGAGGCTCGGCAAGACACGCATCAGCGCGTAGACTCCGACCGCCGCCGCTCCACCCGCTCGAGCGACGACGAACGTTCCGATCGCGAGTGCGGCCAGGGCCCAAACGCGAGCCATGAGGTTTGAGAGTAGACCCGGGGTCGCCACGGAAGAGGGCAGCTTCATCGTCGCCCCCAGAGATACATCGCGCCCACTACGCCGAACAGAGCCCAAACGTG
>JALZJQ010000062.1 GCA_030859685.1 Actinomycetota bacterium
GAACGGGGGTCAGCGTGCGGGCCACGGCCTCCTCGCCCACGAGGAACAACGAGTAGTTCCACAGGGCGGCGTCGCGCTGGAGGTCGTCGAACTCGGTCCGCCATTGCTCCTTGTCGACCGTGAAATCGAGCTCGGTGGCGCTCCAGTTGGCCTTCTCCCACAGCTTGTAGAGGCGCTCGTAGGAGATGACCTCTTGTTTCCCGAGCAGATCGTCCACAGAACCCTCCGCCTCAGCCGGTCTCATGCCTTGCTGCGGGGCGATCCCCGCTTCATTACAGTTCCCCCAGGGTAGCGCCGGTGCGCTATCCCGAATCTTGCTCGGTGAGGTAGATGTCGAGGCGCCGGCAGATCTCGATCGACTGTCTCTCCATCTCCTCGTAGCGCGCCTCGGTCGCGTTCAGCCCCCCGAATACGTCGGCGAACCCGACCAGCTCCGCCCCGGCATCGAGATAGCCGAGGTAGTTCTCCGGCGTCAGTCCCCCGGTCACGAGTATGGGCGTGCCGTCCAGAGGGCCCAGGAGCGACTTGATGTAGTCCGGGCCCCCCAACGATTCTCCAGGGAAGACCTTGACCCAGTCCGCCCCTGCCCGCCGGGCCGTGAACACCTCGGTCGGGGTCGCCGCCCCCATCGCCACCGGTATCGACAGGTCGTGCGCGGCCTCGACCACCTCGGGCACCACGACGGGGGTGACGACGAACTCCGCGCCGGCGTCGTAGGCCTCCTTGACCTGGGTGGGGGCCAGGATCGTTCCTGCCCCCACGATCGCGTCGATCCGGCCGGCGACGTCGGCGATAGCGTCCGTGGCGCCCGGCGTGTTCATGGTGACCTCGACCGCATCGAACCCGCCCCGGACGGCCGCGCCCATCCCTTCGACCGCCTGTTCGGCCGTCTCGGTTCGAAAGATAGCCACGACGGTGGCCTCTCTCAGGCGCTCGATGCGGGAGCCGAGCAGTGTGGAATTCATGTCCAGCAGGGTACTAGCCGCCACCCGCTACGACGACGAATGACGCATCGCTTGGGGCCGGCGACCAAAGCGAGAGGGCTTGCTCCGGACACCGCTATCGATCGAAGTCGGGTATGACCTGAAAAGCTTCCCCTGCTGCGGTGCGCAAGACTCCGAAGTGGCGCTTGTCGAGCGTCGCCACCTTGGTCTCGCCGAGCGCTTCACAAACAACGGCAACGGATGCGTCGACGAACCCGATGCGTTGATCGGCGTAGCGAGCCTGCAAGCGGGCTGCGTCGACCAGCAGGGTCGAGTCGATGTGGGATACCGCGTAGGAGCCGCCGTGTACGTCTTCGCAGAATGCAAGCCACACATCTACAAGATCGGCTCGGCCGATGAAGTAGTCCAGCTCGACCAGAACCGGGGCGGGGACCACCAGGCGTTCGGTTGCTTCATCTATCAGCCGCCGGCACGCATCATGGTCCGGATCGGCGGCATCGAGGGCGGCGTAAACCACGCCGGTATCCAGGACTAGCGCCATGATCCTCCGCCTGCAGCCTCTTCCCAACGTTCCCCGATGGTGCGGCCGGTGACCTTTCCTGTGCCGTGGAAGGTCGCCAGTCGGGGACGCGGCCTGCCTGGCCCCTCGTTCAGATCCCAGTTAGTAAGCGCAAAGGTGTTCGGAGCCACTCTTTGAAAGCGATCGGGATGCCGGGGCAAGCGCGCGGCCAACTGATAGATGATGCGGTCCGGACCGGCCTGGGGTTTTCTAGGGTGGCGCCATCCCCCATCCCGGATACGGCGGCCGAGCTCCCGGACATGAAGGGGGACGCCGGCCTGCGCGAGGACCTTCTCGGCCGCTCGGTCGAGTGTGAGTTGGGCCAGGTCGCTGGAGGCCCCGCCGGGATCCAGCGGGGGCTCGACCCCCATCGCCCTGAGAGCAGCGGCCCCGGCCCTCAGGTAGTCGGCCAGGGCTCTGGCCGCAGCGGCCGCCCTGTCGGCATCCTCGGGCGATCGGACCGGGGCCTCGAGGACGGCCCGGAGCTCAGCTTCTATATCTCGTGCATGTTCATCTTTCATCATCAGATGCTACCGCTTTACCGACCGACTACTTCCCCGCGAGGTCCTTGGAGACGGCACGGATCCCCGCCACCCAGGCGGATACGGAGGAGGGCGCTAGGCCCCACCCGCTACGACGACGCTGATCCCGTCCGCGTCCTTGTCCAGCACGATCTTGTCCTCGACGCGTGTCGCGAGGGCCTGGACGTGACTGACGAGACCGATCAGGCGGTCGGGGGTCACCAGTTTCTCGATGCCGTCCAGTGCCAGATCGAAGGACTCCGGGTCGAGCGATCCGAACCCCTCGTCCAGAAAGAAGCACTGCAACCGGCCCCCGTGCCGCCCCACTGCCTCTGCGAGACCCAGCGCGAGCGACAGCGAGGCCAGGAACGTCTCGCCGCCGGACAGCGTCACGACATCCCTCTGCTTGTCTCCATCCAGCTCGTCGATGACGGAGAACTCGCCCTCGTCGTCGAATCGATACCGGCCCGTCATGTTGCGCAAACGCTCGGAGGACAGCTCCGACAGCAGGCGGCGCCGGTCCTCGAGCAGGAACTTGATGAAGAAGCGGTCGGTGAGGTCCTCGGCGAGTTGCTCGAACAAGCGCTTGCGCGTCGTCAGTGCCGATGCCTGGGCGGCCAGTTCCTTGTCGCGCGCTATCGCCTCGAGTAGATCGCCCGCCAGTCGTTCGGCCACGGTCGCTTCGGCCGTCGCATCCGCGCGGGCGGACTCGATCGTGACCCCGGGCTCGAGCTCGAAGCGAGCCCGTACGCCGGCGAGTGCTGCGGACGCCTCGGCTTGCGACGTGCGCGCCTTCTCGAGGGTGGCGCCCGCGTCGTCGGCCAGGGTCGTCAGGGCGGACCGGGCCTCGCCGGCTCGTCGAGCCAGCACGTCCGAGCCATCCTCGATGGCCGGCGCGGTGAGGCCGGTTCGACCCGCGACCTCGATCAGCAAGGCAGCGACGCGCTGGCGCCGCTTCACGAAAGTCGCCTGGATCTCTTCGCACGAGGACAGTCCGGCCAGCGCGTCGCTCTTGGCCTCGAGCGCCTCGGCTTCGCTGCGGCGCGTCCCGGCCAACCTCTCGAGTCGCCCGTTCACCTCGGAGAGTGGATCCTTCGCCTTGCCCACGACGGCGGCGAGCTCGACATCGAGCGCGGCGAGACGCTTCGACGCGCGATCGTGTTCCTTGGTCAACGCCTTCACCCGCGCGTCGGCGGCCGTTACCGCCGCTCGGACCCGTTCGGTCGCCGCGCGCGCGGCGTCGAGGGCCTCGTCGGCTTTCTTCTCGGCGGCCTCACTCTGGCCGAGGGCCTTCGGTGCAGCGCCCTTCGGGAGCGTCTTCACCTGCTGCTCGCACACGGGACAGGGTTCACCCTTCGCCAGCGTGCCCCGCAATGCATGAGCCTGATGGGCGCGCTCGGCGGCGCGGCGCGCGTCCTTGGACGCGACGGAGGCCGCGAGCGCCTTCTTCTCGAGCTGCTCGGCGGCCGCCAGCTCCTTAGCCGAGCCCGACGCGGTCTTGATCTCGTCGTCGCGCTCGCCCTTCACCATGGCGAGCTCGGCGAGGAGATCCACCCTCGCCTCAGCCTTCGAGCGCGCACCGGTGAGGGCGGATTCGGTCCCCACCTTCGCCTCGAGATCCGCGACCGCCTTCACCGCGACGTCCGCCGCTTTCGCGGCCGCTTCGAGCGCCACGCGGCCCTTCGAGACCCGGCGCGTGACGTCCTTCTCCTCGGTCGCAAGAGCGTCGAGCTCCGCGGGCTCGGGGATCCTGGCGAGCGTCTCGGTGGCGCGCGTGGACTCCGCCGCGGCCTTCTCGGCCTCCGCCAGAGCCCCCACGATCGACTCTTCGAGCTGTTTCTCCTCGGGGAGCGCGGCCGCGAGGGCGGCGGCCCGGGCCCGGTGTTCCTTGGCGGCCCGCTTCGCCTCCTTCAAGCGCTCGGCCGCGTCCTCGGGGATCGCCCGCCGCTCGCCCTCGACCCCACGAAGCTCGAGCTCGAGGTCACCGACGCGCTTCTTCGCGGCGCTGCGCAGGTCGTCGATCTGCTCGAACCGGAACACCCCCTTGAGGATCTTCATCCGCTCGGTCGTGGCCGCGTCCAAGAAGCGCGAGAACTTGTTCTGGGCCAGCAACACCGAAGAGCAGAACGCGTCGAAGTCGAGGCTGAGGAGCTCCTCGACGCGCG
Organism: Actinomycetota bacterium; assembly: GCA_030859685.1. Classification (GTDB taxonomy): domain Bacteria; phylum Actinomycetota; class CADDZG01; order CADDZG01; family WHSQ01; genus JACCXF01. The sequence continues at coordinate 4,190 of JALZJQ010000062.1, forward strand.
CCGTCACCGCGTCGGCGCCGATCGTCTTGTCCCCCGACGACGCCTCTACGAGGAGGTGCTCACCGGAGCCATTCCGCGGCAGGGACCGGGTGATCTCGTAGCCGTCGTCGTCGATCTGAAAGCGCAGCTTCACCGTCGCGGCGTCGGAGCGCGTGCAGATCAATCGCTTCATCCCCGTCTTGACGCGCGGCGTCTTGCCGTACAGGGCGTAGGCGATGCCATCGAGGATCGACGACTTACCGGTGCCGGTAGGACCTACGATGGCGATGAAGTTGCGTCCGCTGAGATCGAACTCCGTGCGCCGTTCGTACGATCGGAAGCCCTCGAGCACGAGGTGTCCGGGCCTCACAGGGTCACCCCGACCTCGTCCACCAGCTCGTTCAGGGCCGCGACGAGCTCGTCCTCGGGCTGCGTCTGATGGCGTTCCTGGTAGTAGGCGGAGTAGAGGTCGGTGAGCGCCATCCCCTCGGGTCGCTCGACCCGCGCGTCGTCGCGTTCGTACACCGCCCGTACGTAGAGGGCGTCGGGCAGGAACTCGCGCACCTCGTCCGCGAGGCCGGGCGACGGACCGTCCGTGATCACGCCCACGTCCAGGATGGCGCCCTGGAGGTCGTCCGCCTGCGCCCGCAGGTCGTCCAGCGTGGCCTCGACCTTCTTCAACCTGCGGCCGGCCGTGATCGGTAGTTCCTCGATCGAACGCTTGCCTTCGGGGGTGACGTCCACCAGTAGCACCGACTTGTCCTGGTCGGTCTCCCCGAAGTCCAGTTGCATGAGGCTGCCGGCGTAACGGCCGTGGCCGGATCCGGGCGCCGGCTGAGCTTTGTGTATGTGTCCCAGCGCGGCGTAGTGCACGCCTGCGGGAAGAGCCTCCGCGCGTGCCATGTAGGCCTCGCCGATGTGCAGCTCGCGTTCGGATCCGGAGGGCACCGCGCCGTGGATCATGAAGTGCGCGGCCAGGACGTCCACGGTCGTGCGGTCCGAGGACCGTTGCATCGCATCCGCGTAGTGCTTACAGATGTCTCGCACGCGATCCGCATACGACTTGTGCATGGTGTCCTGCGTGTCCATGAAATCGACCACGTGCGCCTCGTG
>JALZJQ010000075.1 GCA_030859685.1 Actinomycetota bacterium
GACGTTGCCCGCCAGAAAGGGCCCGCGGCTTCTTGTCCAGGTACTCCTCGAGACCGAGGACCTTAGCGGCCTCGTTGACCCGCTTGTCGATCTCGCCCTGGTCGGTCTTGGCGAGCTTCAGACCGAATGCCATGTTGTCGCGCACCGACATGTGTGGGTACAAGGCGTAGTTCTGGAACACCATGGCGATGTCGCGATCCTTCGGGGACACATCGTTCACGACCTTGCCCCCGATCTTCACCTCGCCCTCGCTGATCGACTCGAGCCCGGCGATCATCCGCAGGGCGGTGGTCTTTCCGCAGCCGGAGGGACCCACCAGGACCATGAACTCGCCGTCCTTCACGTCGAGGTTCAGATCCTCGACCGCGAGCGTGCCATCTGGGTAGCGTTTGGTGACATCGTTCATCGAGATCTCGGCCAAGACGGGCCTCCTTACTCGTAACCCCGGACAGGGCTGAACTCTACCTCTACAACCGCAGGGCGACCCCGCCGGGGGTTGCCCTGCTACAGGATGTACTGCCCGGCCGGGCCCCGTGCTGCTGACGCGGTAGTTCGTAGAGAGCTTGGCCGAGGCGCATCGACCAGTAGGCATCCTGGCGCGGCGAGAACCAGGCCGGCTCTCGCGCCGGTTCAGCCGTCCTTCGGCAGGCGCAGCGAGAAACGGGCCCCCTGCGGTTCGACCGGCTCGTGCCACGCCTCTCCGTCCATCGCGCCGGCGAGCATCCGCACGATCGCCAGCCCCAATCCAGATCCACCATGAGTGTTCGCATCGCTGCCGGAATGGAAGGGTTCGAAGAGGTTCTCGAGCAGGAAACGGGGGACGCCCGGCCCGTCGTCGATGACGGACAGGACCCAGGCTCCTTCAGAGGCGGCGCCTTCGATCGAGACCGTGTCGCCGCCGTAACGCTGCGCGTTCGTGAGGTAATTCGTGACGATCTGCTCGATCCGCACTGCGTCGCCGGTGACCATCATGCATTTTGGAAGCTCCAGATGGACGTCCTTCTCGACGAGCGGAGCCGCCTCGAGCGATCGCTGGACGATCTGTGTGAGGTCCACCGGTCCCTTGTGGACCTCGAACGTGCCCCGCCGGAGACGGCTGATGTCGAGCATCGACGCCAGCAACATCCGTAGACGCTCCGCCTGTCGGTTGAGAGCCTCGATCGCCGTGCCCACGCGCTCTTCCGGCATCTCTTTCCATCGTCGGAGCACCTCCGCAAAGCCGAGCAGGGCCGTTGCCGGGGTTCGCAGCTCGTGTGCTGCGTTAGCGATGAAGTCGTCCCGAAAGGCTTCGAGTCGCTTTCGTTCGCTGACGTCTCTGACGAGGCCCATCGCGTAGATGCCGGATGCCTCGGTCGAGGTGACGCGTCCCAAAGTCAGCTCGATCGTGATCTCGCTTCCGTCCCATCGCAGAGCGGACAGCTCGACGGGTTCGCCCGAATCGATGAGCCGGCCGCTGTCCCTCGCCCGGAACGCTGCGATGCCCGCGCGGTGCGCGCCGCGCAATCGCTCGGGCACCAGGCTCGCGAGCGGCATGCCCTTAGCTTCCTCGGCCGAATAGCCGAAGATCCGCTCGGCGCCACCGTTGAACCCGATGATCGTTTCCGAGTCGAGCTCGGCCACGATGATGCCGTCAGGGATGAACTCGAAGAGCCGTCCGATTCCCAGAGAGCTGAGGTCGAAAGTGGATCCGGTTTCGTTCATGACGCGCCCGACTGCCCCATCGCCATGGTGCTCAATCTACGCTGAATCGGGCGCCTCGCCAGGTTTGAGAGGGTCGCTAGGAAGTGCGCTCGATCAGCATGGCCATCCCTTGCCCGCCGCCGACGCACATGGTTTCGAGGCCGATGGCCCCGTCGTCCGTCGCCAGATCGTTGAGTAGCGTGCACATGATCCTGGCCCCCGTCATGCCGTAGGGGTGGCCCAGCGCGATGGCGCCTCCATGGGGATTCAGCTTGTCGGAGAAAGGATCGATGCCGGTCTCGCGGGTCACCGGAAGAACCTGGGCAGCGAACGCCTCGTTGAGCTCGACGACGTCAACGTCTTCGATCGACATGTCCGCCTGCTTGAGGACCTTGCGGATCGCCTCGATCGGTCCGACGCCCATGATCTCCGGCGCCACACCGGACACGGAGGAGGCGATGATCCGGGCCAGCGGAGTCACGCCGAGCTGATCCGCGCGCTCGTCGCTCATGATCACCAGTGCGGCCGCGCCGTCGTTCAAGGGACAGGAATTGCCCGCAGTCACCACCCCATCGGGCTTGAACGCAGGGGCGAGTGAGGCCAGCTTCTCCAGCGTCGAGCTTGCGCGCGGCCCATCGTCGCGTGCCACGACTGTGCCGTCATCTTTCGTGTAAGCGGTGATCTCCCTATCGAAGAAACCGGACTCCTGGGCCGCAACGGCGCGCTCCTGGCTGCGTTGCGCGAAAGCATCCATGTCCTCGCGGGACACGTCGTAGCTCTCTGCCACGTTCTCCGCGGTCATGCCCATCGGGATGTAGACGTTCGCGATCTCGGCGTCATCCCCGAACAGCTTGGGGTGGAGCTCATCGAGATCTTTGGGATAGCCATCCACCTGACTGATCGATTCGACGCCGCCCGCGACGAACACATCTCCCTCGCCCGCCTTGATCGCGTGGAAGGCCATCCGGGTGGTCTGGAGGGACGAGGCGCAGAAGCGGTTGACGGTCGTGCCGGGCACGTGCTCCGGCAGGCCGGCCAGCAACGCGACGCGCCGCCCGAGATTCATCCCTTGCTTCTGTTCCGGGAAGCCACACCCGATCATCACGTCGACGATCTCGCCCGGATCGAGACCGGGGACGGCATCGACCGCGGACCGGACCGCGAAGGCGGCGAGGTCGTCCGGCCTCACGTCCTGCAACGAGCCTTTCTTCGCTCGGCCGATGGGCGTTCGGACGGCGGACACGATGACGGCTTCAGCCATTGAGGTCCCTCTCTAGCGGGGTCTTGGACGTCGGGCACCACCCTAAGTCCTGGACCGGTCGCGGCGTGGCGGGATCGCCCCCTCGGTGGGCGCGACTCCTTCCGGGCCGAAAAGAGCCATCGCCCGGGCCTCCAGACCGCCCGACCGGCTGCCGATACATGACCTAGAGCGCAAGACCCGGGTCGCCCCGGGGCACTAGCAAGAGCAACAAGCAAGCCAGCGAAGCGCTACACAGATGGTTCTCGCCGGCGGCTCGAGCATCGGGCCGCCGGCATCTCCTTTTGTGGCTACAGGGCGCGCTCGAGCGCCTGGAGGCCCGTCCGGTAGGACTCGCAGCTGGCCTCGATATCGCCGCGCTCCTCGAATAGCTCACCGAGCACCCGATACGTCGCGGCTATCTCGACCGGCTCGTCCGAGCGATCGAACAACTCGATGGCGTGGCGGAAGGACTTCTCCGCGCCGACATCATCGGAGGGCGCGAGACAGAGACCGAGCTCCCTATGGGCCTGACCGAGCTCGGACGGATCCGAGTCTCGAAGAGCGGTGATCGATGTCTGCAACATGGCCCGCGCCTGATCGAGGTCGCCTTCGATACGCGCGACGCGCGCCAGCTCGGTCGTCACCCGAGCGGCCTCGATCGGACTGTCGACGGAATCGAGCATCCGACGCGCCGTCTCGAACTCCTCACGAGCGCCCTCCAGATCTCCCTGGCGGCTGAATACATAGCCGCGAGCGAAGTGCGCACGGCTGAGCTGGTCCGTGAGGTCGAGTTGACGGAAGAGAAGCTCGGCCCGGCCTAGGAAGTCGTGCGTCTGGGGGATGTCACCTTTCTGCAGCGATACGCGTGCGACGTTCAGGTTCATGTTCGCAAGGTTCTCGAGATCGGTCGCCTTGGGCGCGAGTCTGAGAGCCTCTTCCGCTGATGCGCGCGCCATCTTGTAGAGACCCGCTTCGAAGTACGCCGCAACGAGTGTTGCGTGCAGGCGCACCAGCGAGTCGGGGTCGGCCAATCCATCGATCACCAACCGCTGTAGGCGATCCTCGAGGATGTGGATCGCGAACCGGACGTCACCCATCATCAGGAGAACGCGAGCTTTACTGGTGAGCGCTTGTACACCGGCGATCAGATCTTTCGCCCCGAGGATGTCCTGTACCCGGTCGTAGTGCTCGATGGCCGGCTCGAAGGCCCCGGCGCGCTCGTCGCACATGCCCAGCCCCCACTCGGCGAGCGTCTCCAGACGACGAAGTTCGAAGCGGGCGGTGGTCGAACGGATCCTTTCGTATGAGGCGCGCGCGCTGTCGAGGTGGCCTTGGGCGAGCATCTTGCGCGCTTCGTGTAGATCCAGCTCGAGCTGGGCGGGAACGCCCGGGTCGATGCCCGAAACCAGCTCTTCGTAGGTGACGTCGAGTCTCCCGGCGAAGTGCTCGAGGGCGCCCCGCGAGGGTTGGCGGCGACCGGCTTCGATCGTGCTGACATAGGCATCCGTGTAGGCGGGTTCCGCCAGCTGCCTCTGCGTGAGACCACGTTGCAGTCTCAACCGTCTCAGGTTCGTGCCTAACTTCATCCGGCTCCCTTCA